>NZ_JBWBKF010000059.1:0-58736 GCF_057657925.1 Lederbergia sp. B243.17 | reverse complement strand
GACAAACACAATGACGGTTATATTTGTCCGAAAGGACAGATCCTTTCCTACCGGACCACCACAAAGGAAGGATACCGCCAGTATGCCTCGCAACCTTCGATCTGTAAATCCTGTCCTGTGATTAGCCAGTGTACGCAGAGTAAGAACCATAAGAAGATCATTCAACGCCATATCTGGCAGAAGGACCTGGAGGTGGCGGAGGACTTGAGACATCATCATGAAATCAAAGAGATATACGGAAAGCGCAAAGAGACGATCGAACGTGTTTTTGCCGATGCCAAAGAAAAGCATGGCATGCGGTGGACAACCCTTAGGGGGCTAAAAAAATTGTCCATGCAGACGATGCTGACTTTTGCTGCTTTAAACCTTAAGAAGCTGGCCAACTGGACATGGAAAACGCCAGTTATGGCGTAATCGGATCCGGTACAATGGGAAACGACAGCTCATCTTTAATAAATATCGCTTCTAAATGACAAAAGGGTTGGAAATCAAATCGATTTCCAACCCTTTTGTCTACACTCTGAACAGACCTTTCATAAGGTCTGTTTTTTTGAAGTTTTTTTGTGGTTTATACAAAAGCGTTTGCAGCTGCCGAGATGAGCAAATGGGCATCCGCTAAATGTTTTCCGCTGTTTTGGGCAGGATATGCTTGTTGGGAATTTCTTGCGGGAGGAAAACTTGAAATGGATGATTTATTGGTCGCTCGATCACTGTTTGGCACAACAATGGCATTTCATATTATTTTTGCGACGATCGGCGTAGGATTGCCGCTGATGATTTTGACAGCGGAAATTATGTATCAGCGGACAAAGGATCTGGATTACGTAGTCATGGCGAAGCGCTGGACAAAGACCTTCGCGATTTTGCTCGGTGTGGGCATACCGACGGGCACCATTGCCGGCGTTCAGCTTTCTCTGCTTTGGCCCGGTTTCATGGAAGTTATCGGCCGCGTCATGCCGCTGCCATTTCAAATTGAAATTTACGCATTTTTTGTTGAAGCATTATTTATGTCAATCTACGCTTATGCGGCTGAAAGGATTCCGCCATGGATGCGGATCATCAGTTTGATCTTTGTTGGATTAGGAGCGCTCGCGTCTGCCGTATTGATCACAAATGTTCATGCTTTCCAGGGGACACCGGCCGGTTTCAGGATAGAGAATGGAAAATTCGTCGATATTGACCCTTGGGCGGCATTTTTCAACCCAAGCTTTTTTGTCACTTCGGGACATGTCGCTTTAACTGCTTATGTCGTTGGTGCTTTCGTCGTTGCGTCGGTGGCGGCCTTTAAAATGATGCGGAATCCACATGGCTCGCGGCTATACGCATTTCACCAAAAAGCGCTGATGATCAGTCTTGTTATCGGCGGGATTTTTGCAATTCTCTCCGCTTTAAACGGGCATGCCTCCGCTCAATACTTACATAAATACCAGCCTGAAAAGTTGGCTGCGGCTGAAGGGTTGTTTGAGACGCAATCCCATGCCCCGCTGGCAATTGGCGGAGTCACCGACAGAGAGACAAAAGAAATCAAAGGGGCGATTGAAATTCCTTGGGCCCTTAGCTTTCTTGCCGGAAACAGCTTTGATACGGTTGTCGTCGGCTTGAATGATTTTCCAGAAGAGCTCTGGCCCCCTTTATTCATCCATACCCTGTTCAATGCGATGGTATTGATCGGCTCCTTGCTTATTATGATTGCCATAGCAGGGTTTGCATGGAGAAAGTGGCTGAAGAAGGATAAATATCCGAAGCCTTTTCTGTGGCTTTTAGTTGCCTCGGGGCCTCTGGCTGTTGCAGCGATTGAGTGCGGATGGATTTTCGCCTGTACCGGCCGTCAGCCATGGGTCATTTACCATGTGTTAAAGACATCGGAATCTGCGACAACCGCAACGAACCTGGGCATCCTCTTCATTCTGTTCATTTCGGTTTATGTCATCCTGGCCATTGCTGTCGTAGCGGTTCTCTTATACTTCTTCAGAAAAAATACGGAGTTGGATGATTTTCGCAAAGCCGAGGCAAAACTGCTGGCGAGCAAAAATGGAGGCGGTCCAAAATGACGAGTGCTTTACTTGCAATCTCAGTCTTATGGGGATTTGTGTTTATCTATTCCATCATGGCAACGATGGATTTCGGGGCCGGATTTTGGTCCATGCTTTATATAAACCGGGAAAAAACAAAAGCGACCAATATTGCGAACCGCTATTTATCCCCGACATGGGAAGTGACCAATACATTCATCGTCGCCCTTGTCGTGGCTGTATATAGTCTGTTCCCCAAAGCCGCCTATACCCTCGGGACAATCCTGCTCATCCCGGGCAGCGCCATACTCCTGCTTCTCGCCTTACGAAGTGCTTTTCTCGTGTTTTCCAATATTGCGATCGAATATAAAAAGCCGCTTACGTATATATCAGGAATTACCGGAATCCTGATCCCGGGCCTGCTGATCAGTGTACTTCCGATCACCCACGGAGGCTTCATCGATTACATCAATGGCAACCCGGTTCTGAACTTGGGAGCGCTATTTTCCAGTCCGAATGTGTATGCCTTTATCGGTTTTGCAATCAGCAGTACGTTATTCTTGTCCTCACTGCTTCTGGCCGATTATTCAAAGGCTTCCGATGAAATGGAGGCATATAAGGTATACATGCGTGACGGCCGCGTTTTAGGCCCGGTTTCCGTCTTGATGGCCTTTCTTATCATGCTCACGATGAGGGGAGAGGCTCCCTGGCTATTTGAGCGGATGATGGATCACCTCCCGTTATTGCTGCTCTCTTTGGTATTCTTCCTCGTTGCCGGGGTCGGGCTGTTCTCTCGCTCCGTTACGGATAAAAACGTCAGGGGGATGCCGAGGCTGTCCGTCATCGCGGCCATCCTGCAATACTTTGTGGCAAGTTATGTGTATGGAAAAGCCCATCTGCCTTATATCGTTTATCAGGATATTAACATCCATGATGCTTTCACGGATCCCAACTCCTTCCGGGCCGTGTTCATCACCTATATCGTGGGATTCGCCATCCTCTTCCCGGGCTTCATCTATTTCTGGAGTCTTTTTATGAACGACAAACGCTATCTCCGGCAAAAAAACTAAGGGGGTCTGTTCTCTGCTGTAAAGCAGCAGAGACAGACCCCCTTTTCCTCATTTTCTCGAAGGAAGAAGAAAGGTGAGGAGGAGAATGAATGCACAAAAGGCGAGACAGATGAGCGCGACATTATGGAGGTGTTGGGTGTCCAAGTGCCGGTTGAAGGCGATGCCGAGCAGGCTGGAGGACAGAATGGAGCCGATGTAACGGCTTGTTTGGAATAGGCCTGAAGCTGACCCTGTTTCCTCCGGCTTTACATGTTCATACAGTGCTGTTTGCATCGAAATGTTGTTAAAGCCATTGCTCATGCCAAGTACGGCCATAATAACGAGCAGCCACAATAAAGAAGAATCTTCATGTAATGTCAGCAATAGAGCCGTTCCTGCAGTTAAAATGGCGGCCCCGGCAAGCAGCGGCACCTTGGAGCCGTAACGTTCAATCATCCGGCCGGCAATAGGTGCGACGATGACTCCGAATCCGGCCAGCGCAAGCATGATCAGCCCTGTATGCCTTTCGCTGTAATGGTGCACCTGAAGCAAAAATGTCGGAAAGCCGAAAAAGTAACAATAGTAGACAAGGTTGATGAGGATAAATTGAAGATAAATCCGCGTTACGGCATGGCTTTTCCCCAAACTGCGAACATCAATGAACGGCTCTTCATGCCTGCTCTCATAAAAAAAGAAGAGGCCTCCTGCAGCGAGAAAAAGAGCAAGTGCCAGTAAGTTAATGCTGCCTTCGAGCGAAAGCAAAAATAAAATCAAGCCGCACATCGCACTAATGAAAAGAGCGATACCAAGAAAGTCGATCTTTTTCCATTCAATTTTTCCGGGACCGGATGACGGCAGGATAAAAAGCGCCATCGTAAATCCGAGGAGGATAAACGGGAGATTTATGAGAAATATCGCCGGCCAGTCCCATCCTTCAATCAGAAAGCCTCCGATCGAGGGACCGAATGCCGCTGAAGTCGACGCGAAGATAGATAATGTCGCGAGCGCCTTGGCCTGTCCTTCAGTTATATGAGTGCGTACCATGCTCATACCGCTTGGAAACAGGGTCGAACTTCCTATCGCTTGCAATGCTCTGCATCCGAGAAGAGCACCGAAATTTGGTGAAAACGGTGCAAGAATAGAAGAAGCCGCGACAATCGTCAATCCGGTCATAAACAGCTTTTTCGGCCCGAACATATCGCTCAGCTTGCCCATAACCGGCTGTGCAGCTGCACTGGCAAGGTAAAATACGGAGATAAGCCAAGATGCATCGGAAAAAGTCAGGCCGAACTCTCGCTGCATCCGTGTCAAGGCAACGGAGATCATAGAAGAATTAAGCGGGTTCAGCAATGTGCCCAACCCGATTGTCAATACGAGCAGCCTTGGGCTGTACCCGGCCTTCCTCATCATGCGAACCACCCTTTCATGAACCCTTCCCCATAACATTCCCTCTCCTCCGATTAATATTGCTTTGGGGGGCTAGTCCCTTTGTTCTTTTTTGAGCGGGTGTCTTGATGTGCCGCTTGGGAAAGGTGTAGTATTTAGTAAAGTGGAGATTGGGGTTTTTTCGTATGAATGAAAGGATTCTTGCAATCAGTGATATCCATGGGTGTTATGAGGAGATGCTCGAGTTGCTGCAGACGGTGGATTACAAGCCGGAAAAGGATCAGCTCATCCTGCTCGGCGACTATGTCGACCGGGGGGAGAACAGCGTGGATGTTCTTTACTATATAAAGGAACTGGTTGAGCATCACGGTGTAGTCGCACTGAAAGGGAATCATGATAAGATGTTTTGCGACTGGCTTGAAGATCCGCTCGGACTGTTGGACAGATACTCCCGGAATGGCGGCATGGAGACGATTCGCTCCTTTCTTAATTTGCCGGCAGCTCCTTCTGTTGATGAAGTTGCGGCACTCCAAGAAGCGGCAGAGACAATTCGAATGAAGCATGCCGGCCTGATCCGATTCATCGAAGAACTACCTTACTATTATGAGACGCCTGACTATGTGTTTGTCCATGCAGGCATCAATCCTGTGCATGGGGATTGGAAAGAGACAAGCGAATATGAAATGATTTGGATCCGTGAACCGTTCCTGGATTCCGGCCATTCATTTGACCAAGTATTTATTCATGGCCATACGCCGACAATATATTTGCATAAAGAAGCTGGCATCTTTTTCGGTGAGAAAAAGATCGGCATCGACGGCGGATGTGTTTTTGGCAACCAACTGAATTGTCTGGAACTGAAAGACGGAGCATATAAACAATTTTCAGTAAGAAAAAAGAAATTGCTCCCTTCAAGCATAAGAGAGAGCAGTTAGGAAAGGCTGATGGAAAATGGAAGATAAGATAAAATTGACGTCCTTATCATCAAAAGGAGGCTGCGGCTGCAAAATCGGCCCGAGCGATCTCGCTGACGTTATCCGCATGCTGCCTGCAGCTGTGCCGGACCAGAATCTACTGGTCGGACTCGATACTAGTGATGATGCAGGAGTATATAAGCTGACGGAAGATTTGGCAATTGTTCAAACACTTGATTTTTTTACACCGATTGTAGACGACCCTTATTCATTCGGCCAGGTTGCAGCCGCAAATGCAATCAGCGATATCTATGCGATGGGCGGCACTCCGATCACGGCCTTAAATATCGTTGCGTTCCCTATAGCAGATCTGGATAAAGAGATTCTCGCCGATATTCTTCGCGGGGCAGCGGATAAGCTAAAGGAGGCCGGAGCAACCCTTGTTGGCGGGCACTCCATTGAAGACCGCGAGCCGAAATTCGGAATGGCGGTAACAGGTACAGTCCATCCAGGAAAAATCCGTACAAATGCAGGAGCTAAGCCTGGCGATAAGCTGATTTTGACCAAACCGATCGGTGTCGGCATTTTGAGCTCATCGCTCAAGAAGGGTCTATTGAACGAGGCTGAAATCGAACGTGTGACGAAGGTAATGGCAACTTTGAACAAAACCGCAGCCGAAACGATGGCCGATTTCACCGTCAATTCGTGTACCGATGTAACAGGATTTGGTCTCCTTGGACATGCCTCGGAGATGGCGAAAGGGAGCAGCGCAGGATTGACGATTTACAAAAGCGAGGTTCCGGTTTTGGACAGAGTACGGGAATTGGCCGAATCGGGCGTAATCCCGGGCGGAACGAAAAACAACTATGCCCATTTGCAAGGATCGGTCACTTTTCCAGAATCGATGGATCAGATTGATCAATGGATTTTATGCGACGCGGTCACTTCAGGCGGTTTGCTTATGAGCGTAGCGGGTGAAGAAGCGGACACGCTGCTGAAAAAACTGACCGATGCAGGTGTCGAGGCGAAGATTATTGGTGAGGTAACCGCGGAACAGCCTGGACATGTTGTTGTAAAACCGTAAGACTGTGTCAACTAGGCGATAAGCGGCCTGAAAAATGCTTGGCCCCACACTTTCTTTCGATAAAGTGTGGGTTTTTCAAACTTTATACCGATGGAGAGGTGAGACAGGTGTTCAATGAGATCGGAATTAACGAAATGCTCGAGTTGCGGGAACAAGGAAAAATGAATCTGATTGATGTCCGTTCCCCGTCAGAATTTAAAGAAGCGTCAATCCCGGGAAGCTACAATATCCCGCTTTTTACGGATGAAGAACGGGCAGAAATCGGCATCCTTTATAAGCAAGTAAGCCCGGAAGCGGCACAGGAAAAAGGATTAGAGGTTGTTTCGGCAAAGCTGCCGGCGTTTATCGGCCAGTTCCGGGACATCCCCGGCGAGAAAACAGTCTTCTGCTGGCGCGGCGGAATGCGGAGCAAGACGGCTGCAACTGTATTGGACCTGATGAATATTCATGTTCATCGCCTGCAAGGCGGGATAAGGGCGTACCGGAAATGGATCGTTGACAAAATGGAGCATATGGAATTCCACCCGCCTGCTTATGTCTTGAACGGAAACACAGGTACAGGCAAAACAGTCATCCTCCGGAAACTCCAAGAAGAGGGCTATCCGGTTGTTGACTTGGAAGGAATGGCCAACCACCGCGGTTCCATATTTGGCCAGGTCGGCCTTGAACCGCATAATCAGAAAACTTTTGATGCGCTTCTATATGAACGGCTTCATCAGCTTCAAGACGCTCCTTTTGTCATGTTCGAGGGGGAAAGCCGAAGAATCGGCAGGGTCGTATTGCCTGAGTTTGTCAATGACCTGAAAAATGGCGGAATCCAAATTTTCCTCGACATGCCGATGGAGGAAAGGATCCAGCATATTTTGGATGACTACCGACCTTGGGAATACAAGGAAGAGTGCTTGGAGGCTTTCGGGAGAATCAAAACGCGGATCCATACACCTGTCGCTAAGGAAATTGGGCAGTCCTTGCAAGAGGAGGACTTTTCCAAGGCGGTCCGGCTGCTGCTCGAATATTATTACGATCCGCGCTATGAGCATTCGGCAGATCAATACGATGAGGAAAAGCGAATCATTTTGAAGGTGGCCAATGCAGAGGAAGCAATCGAAAAGATTGTCGGCTTGCTGCCAAAATTGAGCCTGAGCCATTGACAGTCCGACTTTGAAAAAAGGGAGAGGTTCAAATGGAGTTCAAAATGAACGAAAATGGTTTTCAGACGGAAACGGGTTTTGAGCTATTGAAAATATCCGGCAATGATGAATTCGGAGTCCGCCCGTACCAGTTGATGATTTCTTCCATAGCAGGCTGCAGCGGCGGAGTGCTGAAAAATATTTTGCATAGAATGCGCTTAGACTTTTCGGATATCACCATCACGGCAGAGGCAAAAAGGAACCCGGATATTGCGAATCGTATAGAAGAAGTCATCATGCATTATACGATCACAGGCAAGAATCTGGATCCGCATAAAGTGGAGAGGGCCCTGGAGCTCACATTTAAGAACTGCTCTATGATTCAGTCCGTAAAAGACCAGATCAAAATTACCGAAACCCATGAAATTCAAAATGACTAATCTAAAAATCAAGGGTCAATCTCACGTTGCCTAGGAGCGGGAGATTGACCCATTTTTTTAGATTAATCAGGCGCTGATGGGGTACATTATCCTTAAGAAGGTGATCAGGTGAAAAATATATTCGGCATTTATAAGAATGATCTACATAATATTGTAACAAATTGGGTGGCGGCTGTTTTAATCGGCGGCCTGATTTTCCTGCCTTCATTGTATGCATGGTTTAACATCAAAGCGATGTGGGATCCTTATTCTGAAACCGGGAATTTGCCTGTTGCCATCGTGAACGAGGACAAGGGGGCCGATATCCGGGGGCAGGCGATCAATGCCGGTAAGGAATTGGTCAGCACGCTGAAAGAGAACGAGACGATGGAGTGGCATTTTACGGACAGGAATACGGCGATGTCGGAACTGGAGTACGGTAATTATTTTGCCATGATTGTCATTCCGGCGGATTTCTCTTCCCGGCTCGCCTCAGTCATTTCCGATCATCCGCAAAAGGCGCAAATCGAATACTATGTGAATGAAAAACTGAATTCTGTTGCCCCGAAAATTACCCAAAAAGGGGCGACGGTCATTGCCCAGCAAGTCAGCAGTAAGTTCACTTCAACGGTAAACGGAGTGATATTCGGACTTTTTAATGATATTGGGATTGAAATAGAAAAGGACAAGCCGGATATTCAGCGATTTGAAGAGTATGTATTTACGCTGGAAAAGGATCTTCCGGACATCAATAAGACGCTCAATCAAACGCTGACTGATGCACACTCCGCACAGGAACTCATAGGAAAGGCTGAAAAGATGGTACCGGAGGCCCAAAGGCTGACGGAAAATGGTGTCAATACCGTGGATCGGGTCACCGGATATTTGGACAAGGCAGATGCCAGGCTAAAGGAAATGTCACCGCAAATCAATGCGGATCTAGCGAAAGTCCAACAGATTGCAAAAGAGGCGGACAGCTTTCTGGGCAAGCTGCAAAACATTACTATTGATTTAACCGAGGGCGAGAAGATCAAACAGGATCTCCATACGAAAGTGACAGATTCGATTGACTCCCTTACAGCTATTGAAAATTCGCTCAAGCAAATCCAGCAGCTGCAAAATGAGCAGACCGCTGCAGATCAAAATACTGCAACGGAGGGAAATCCCGCGGCAGCCCAGGACTCTGCCATTCGTGAAAAAGAAAATCAGCAAGTAGCCGCAGCATTGGAAAAGGTCGGCCAGCTCCGGGCACTTCTTCAGGAAGCGGATCAAAATGCAGCTCAACTCGATACATTCTTCGCTGGAAAAGAGGGTGAGTTCAAGCAGGCGCTTTCCGACCTTCATCAACTTGCAGGCAATACGTCTGTAAGGATTGATTCGTTCGCCAATGAGTACAGGAATACAATTGAACCGACTGTGCAAAAAGAAATTGCCAATGCCCGGAATACATTATCAGGTGCAAAAGGTCTTCTGACAGAGATCCGCTCCGCATTTCCGCAAATAACAGGGGTTTTAAGCAGAAGCGGTCAAAGTCTGAATGAAGGCACGGGAAAACTGGAATATGCGGAAGGACAAATGCCTTTTATCAACGATCGGGTCAAAAAGCTGGCTGATAAGATCCGCAATATCCAGAAAGAAGCCGATTTGAATGAAATAATTCAACTTCTGCAAAACAATCCGTCGGCTGAGAAAAGCTTTTTTGAGGAGCCTGTGACGCTGTCCGAGCACAAGTTGTTTCCGATTAAAAACTATGGAACAGGCATGACGCCTTTCTATACGGTGCTCGCCATCTGGGTCGGATCACTGCTGTTAATTTCCCTCTTATCAACCGACGTCATCAAGCCTGATGGATATTCGGGAAGGGAAGTTTATCTCGGAAAGCTGCTCACTTTCCTGTCGATCGGCTTTCTGCAATCATTGATTGTAACAATCGGTGATATGGTCATCCTTGGTGTTACGGTGAAGGCACCGTTTTGGATGATAGTCTTTTCTCTCTTTATCAGCCTTGTGTTCATGCTGATCGTCTATACGCTCGTTTCCGTCTTTGGCAATGTCGGCAAAGCGATGGCAATCGTCATGCTCGTCTTGCAAATCGCCGGGTCGGGCGGAACCTATCCGGTCGTGCTTCTACCGCCATTTTTCCAGGCTATCAGTCCTTTTCTACCTTTTACGTACGCGGTAGACCTGATGAGAGAAGCGGTTGGAGGCATCATCTGGAGAAGAGTAGGGACCGATGTAGCTGTATTGGCCGCCTTTGGTCTGGCAGCACTGGTACTTGGGACGTTTTTTAAGGAACCGATCAACCGGAGAACGAAGAAACTGCTGAAAAAATCCCATGATTCGGGGATTTTCCATTAAGAAAGACCTATGTGCGGCAAAAAACAGTGTTGACAAGTCAAATTCAAAGTGATTAAATAAGAGAAAGCGTTAACAAAAACTTAATGGGTTGTTACTGTTCGGCAGGCAAAACCTAATTTTGGGGAAGAATAACCGTTGTGATATTCTTCTGTCAAATTTAGGTTTTTTTTACTTGTTCAGGGGGGGAGTGTGAGAGATGAGGATAAAGAAGATACTAAATAATAATGTGGTCATCTCATTGAATAATGAAAACCAGGAAATTGTCGTAATGGGCAAGGGGCTGGCCTTTCAAGGGAAAATCGGCAATCCGATTGATCCCTCTAAAATTGAAAAGACATTTGTTTTGGAAACTCAGGGAATCGCGGAAAAGCTTGCAAAGCTGTTAGCAGATACTTCAGAACTTTATTTGAACATTTCTTCGAAAATCATTCAATATGCTCAGTCACTTCTTCCTTATAAACTGGATGAGTATCTCTATGTTGCGCTAACGGACCATTTGAGCTTTGCGATAAGCAGGTATAAACAAGGGATTTACCTGCAAAACCCTTTGATTTGGGAAATTCGGAAGTACTATAAACTGGAGTATCAGATTGCCCTAAAGGCACTCGAGATGATTGAAAAAGAGACAGGTGTAGTTCTTGGTGAGGATGAGGCTGCATCAATTGCATTACATCTGGTCAATAGCCAGATTTCCGGAGAGAATATGTCGGCTGCGGTACAAGTAACCGAAATAGTAAATACAATTTTGAGTATCGTTAAGTACCATTTTAAAATGGAATTGGATGAGGACTCCGTCAATTACGAACGATTTTTAACACACCTCCGTTTTTTTGCAATCCGATTTATCCGCAAGGAAAAAAGGGACGATAGTGTGGATGATTTTTTCTATAATCAAATTAAATTAAAGTATGCAGAAGCATATGGCTGCACAAAAAAAATTGCCGCCTATTTAGAAAACAACTTTAAATGGACGATAACAAATGATGAAGAGGTTTATTTAACAGTCCACATTCATAGGGTCACGGACCGTCATAAACTGAACTCCGTGGATTCTTAATAAGGAGAAAGCGGTAGTAAATTTATAATCGAATAACTTTTAAAGGAATGTTACCTAACCGGGCATAACCTGAATTGTTTTGTTCGCACATCCAATGTGTGAACCAATCAATTCAGGTTTTTTGTTTGCCAATAGTACTAAAAGGGGGTGGTGGGTTTTCAGAACGGATTCATGTGCAAGGGGCCATCTATAAATATTCTAAGGGGGAGAAAAAATGAAAAAAAACGTAATGAGTGTATTATTTGCGTTTGTGTTGATGTTGAGTTTGGCAGCATGTGCCAACTCAGAACAAAAGACTGAAAAGAAATCGAATGAAGAGAATAAAGTAGCGGATCAATCAAAGGAACCGGGAAAAGTAACGATATACCTTGTCCGTCATGGGAAAACAATTTTGAATAATACTGACCGAGTACAAGGTTGGGCAGATGGACCATTAATTCCGTCTGGTGAGGAATTAATTAAGAAAGTTGGTCAAGGTCTGTCAGATGTCCCGTTTGTCGAAGCCTATTCCAGTGATAGCGGGCGTGCTATTCAAACAGCAAAATTAATTTTAGCTAAAAACAACACCACTGCAAAAGACTTAATACTTTCAGAAAACCCGGCAATACGTGAAGCTTACTTTGGAGTTTATGAAGGGGAAAAAAATGAGGTTATGTGGGATGAGGCAGCTAAGAAGCAAGGGTTGAATTCCTCGAAAGAATTGTTTGCAGCAGGGGGAAATCCAATTGAACTACTGATGAATGCAGTTTCGGAACTCGATGAATCCGGAGAAGCAGAAAGCTACAATGAATTAACGGACCGTGCTTATAATGGCTTTTTGAAAATTGCCGAAGAAGCCTATCAAAATGGCGGCGGTGACGTACTAGTCGTCTCTCATGGAATTACAATAGGCGCCATTGTAGCCCAAATCGATCCGGCCAAGGTCCCTTCGGGCAGCTTTGAAAATGGCAGTGTGACGAAATTAGAGTTTGACGGTAAGGACTGGAGTGTATTGGAAGTAAATGAAATGAAGTATGCTGAATAAGTTTATTGGGTGTCAGCGTCAAAAGAAAGCGTTGACATAGGCAAAATGGAATGATACTATTTACTTGAAAATTGAATAATCTATTTAAGGAATGTTACCTTTTACGGGCATAACCTGAATCATTTTGTGATAGCTTTCGTGTGCGCACACGATAAGCATGATCAAATTGATTCAGGTTTTTTATTTTAAAAAATTCCAAGGAAAGCAGGATCGATTATGAAATATGAACAATTGGCCAAAGACATTATAAAAAACGTCGGCGGAAAAGAAAATGTCAACAGTGTTGTTCATTGTATTACTCGTTTACGCTTTAAGTTAAAAGACGAAAGCAAAGCAAATACAGATGTACTAAAAAGTATGGATGGCATTGTAACCGTTATGAAAAGCGGGGGCCAGTATCAAGTGGTTATCGGAAACCATGTGCCGGATGTATACAAGGCAGTTGTTGAGGAAGGCGGGTTTCACACCCAATCTCCTATAGTGGAAGAGGATGGCAAGAAACAAGGATTAATTAACGGATTTGTCGATATCATATCAGGTATCTTCACTCCGACACTTGGTGTGCTGGCCGCAGTAGGGATGATCAAGGGATTTAATGCTCTATTTATCGCATTGGGCCTGTATGCAAATACCTCCGGGACGTATCAAATCTTAAACGCAGTCGGGGATTCCTTGTTCTGGTTCTTCCCAATCTTCCTTGGCTATACAGCAAGTGTTAAATTTGGCGGTAATAAGTTCATTGGAATGGCGATAGGTGCTTCCTTGGTTTATCCGGCGTTATCCACTTTATCAACGGGTGAACCGCTCTATACTTTGTTTGCGGGAACGATGTTTGAATCGCCGGTCTATATTACGTTCTTAGGTATCCCGGTTATTTTGATGAGCTATGCATCATCTGTTATTCCAATTATCATCGCAGCTTATTTCGGAGTGAAATTAGAAAAATGGTTTACGAAGGTCATTCCTGATGTTGTAAAAACATTTTTAGTTCCATTTTTCACTCTGTTGATCATTGTACCGTTAACATTCATCGTAATCGGACCTGTTGCAACATGGGCGGGTCAGCTTATCGGGCAGGTTACGCTATGGCTGATTAATCTAAGCCCAATCATTGCAGGAATTTTCCTTGGTGCCCTTTGGCAAGTATTCGTTATATTCGGTATGCATTGGGGGCTAATCCCAATTGCCATAAATAATATCATGGTAATTGGCGAAGATTTAATCTTAGCTTTAATTTTCGCTGCATCTTTTGCCCAAATCGGTGCTGTCCTGGGTGTTTGGCTTAAAACGAAAGATAAAAAGCTAAAGTCGTTGAGTCTTTCAGCGTTTATTTCGGGTATTTTCGGTGTAACCGAGCCCGCGATTTATGGGATTACGCTCCCATTGAAAAAACCGTTCATCATGAGCTGTATCGGTGGAGCTGTCGGTGGAGCAATCCTCGCTTCATTTAAAACAAAGGTTTACATCATGGGCGGATTGGGGATATTCGGTTTCCCGGGTTTTATCCATCCAAAAGAAGGGATTACCTCTGGATTATTAGGTTCAGTAATCGCTGTTGTTGTGGCGTTTATCATTGGTTTTGTTCTAACCTACTTATTCGGCGGTGTAGGAAAGGTTAAGAAATCCGCAGATTTTCAGCCTGGAGAAGCGGGAACAAAGGCATCTCAAAAAGAGGGGTCTGAAATCAATGCAATAAGTGAGGTTATTTATAGCCCTTTCAACGGAGAAGTAAAGCCTTTGTCAGATCTTACGGATGCTGCATTTGCATCTGGCGCACTTGGAAAAGGTGTAGCCATCGAGCCGTCTGAAGGAAAGTTACTTTCTCCTGCAGCCGGGACTGTTTCAGCCTTATTTCCAACCAATCATGCAATTGGAATTACAACAGATCAAGGTACAGAAATTCTTGTTCATATCGGGATGGATACTGTACAACTGGAGGGTAAGTTTTTCACCCCCCATACGGTGCAAGGCTCTCGTGTGGAAAAAGGTCAGCTGTTAATTGAGTTTGATATGGAAGAAATTAAGAAGGCCGGCTTCCCATTAACGACTCCAGTAGTTGTGACGAATCAGGATCAATACAATTTGGTGGCAACACATGAAATGAAGGTAAGTGCTGGGGAACCTTTAATCAAATTAGAAGCAAAATAAATCAATGCGAACAGAAGGGAAATCCTTTCCCTTTAAATATAATAAAAAAGGAGTTTTGATCATGACTATGAATTCATTTCCGAAAGATTTTTTATGGGGAGGCGCTACAGCTGCCAACCAAATTGAAGGAGCCTATTTAGAAGATGGTAAAGGTTTAACAACAGTTGATCTTATGCCAATCGGCAAAAACCGTTGGGATGTCTTAGTAGGAAATGTTCGTTCCTTCACACCTATTGAAGGTGAATATTATCCATCGCACGAAGCAATCGACTTTTATCATCGATATAAAGAAGATATCGCCTTGTTTGCAGAAATGGGCTTTAAATCATTCCGTCTGTCCATTTCTTGGGCGCGTATCTTTCCGAATGGAGATGATGAACAGCCAAATGAAGCGGGATTACAATTTTATGATGATGTGTTTGATGAATTATTGAAATATGGTATGCAGCCGGTGGTGACGATCGCCCATTTTGATGTACCCGTTCATCTGGTAAAAGAGTACGGAGGGTGGAGAAACCGCAAGCTTGTAGACCTCTTTGAAAAGTATGCTACAACTCTTTTCAACCGTTATAAAGATAAAGTGAAATACTGGATGACTTTTAATGAAATTAATATGCTTCTGCACTTACCGTTTGTCGGTGCCGGGCTCGTATTTGAGGAAGATGACAACAAGCTGCAAATTCAGTATCAAGCAGCACACCATCAACTTGTAGCAAGTGCGTTAGCAGTTAAAGCATGTCATGAAATTAGTCCAGATGCCATGATTGGTTGTATGCTTGCAGCAGGTATGACATATCCATACACTTGTAATCCTGATGATATATATAAAGCGATGGAGAAAGACCGTGAGTCCTTTTTCTTCATTGACGTCCAGTCCCGTGGTGAATATCCAGGGTACGCAAAACGTTTCTTTAAAGACAATAACCTATCCATTGAAATGGAAGAAGAGGATCAGGAAATATTAAAGAATCATACTGTTGACTATATCGGCTTCAGTTATTATGGAAGCAGAGCCACTAGTACAGATCCCGAAATTCTAAAACAAATATCTAGCGGAAATGTGTTTGCTTCAGTTGAAAATCCGTATTTGGAACAGTCGGAGTGGGGCTGGCCAATAGATGCAAAAGGTTTCCGGATTACTGCAAATCAGTTATATGATCGCTATCAAAAGCCGCTATTCGTAGTGGAAAACGGACTTGGCGCGGTTGATGAAGTGACGCCTGACGGAAAAATCAATGATGATTACCGAATTGACTACTTGCGCAAACATATTGCTGCGATGGGGCAAGCCATTGAGGATGGAGTGGAGATCCTCGGGTATACGAGTTGGGGTCCGATCGATCTCATCAGTGCTTCCACAGGTGAGATGAAAAAGCGATACGGCTATATTTATGTCGATAAAGATAATGAAGGGAACGGGTCTCTAAAGAGGCTGAAAAAGAAAAGTTTCCATTGGTACAAACAAGTAATTGAGTCAAATGGGGCAAATCTGGACGATATCAATTAACATAGTAATAACCGCATAAAGCCTAAATAAGTTTGAGAGATAAAAACCCCTCTTAAGACTTATTTAGGTTTTTCTGTTTGAAGGAGGCATCATCATATTTTTTTGAAACCTTCCTTCGACATGGTGCGTAATACATCGTATACTGAAATATAATCAATATGCTCGAAAAGGGAGTGTAAGCTTGACACGAAAACTGTGGTTTCAGGTCGGCATCGGTATTTTGCTGGCAATCCTGATCATCAAATATTTTATGGAAGTAAGCTGGATCTTTTCGCCGATTATCATCATCGGAAAGGCGATCATTTTGCCGTTATTAATTGGCGGAGTTCTATATTATATGACCGTTCCGATCCAGCGTTTTTTGGAAAAACGCAAAATGCCCCGCTGGGGGAGCATCTTGTCGATTTTGGCCCTGCTAGCCGCGATTATTTGGGGGTTTTTTGCAATTATAGGTCCTCCGGTAGTACGTCAGGTAAATCACTTGGTTGAAAGTGCCCCGGTCCTGACAAAAGAGCTGGAGAATCTGAAAGATCTTGCGCTCGATCATAAGAAAGACCTGCCTGATCAGCTGCAAAATTCGATTGACAGCGCTGCGAATTCTGTCCAGTCGATCGCAATGAAATTTGGAATCTGGATTGTCCAGTTTTTACAGTCATTTTTCCAGGCAATGTTCTTGCTTGTGCTCGTTCCATTTTTCTTTATTTTCATGTTAAAGGACCATGAGAAGTTCTCTCCGATGATTTATAACATATTTTCTGGAGAGCGGAGAATGTGGATCAAGAAAACGATGAAGGATATTGACTTTGTATTAAGTTCTTACATACAAGGGCAGCTGCTCGTAAGTACCATTCTGGCAACACTGATTTTTATCGGCTACAAAATCCTTGGGCTTCAGTACGCCCTGCTGCTCGCTATCTTCGCACTTTTCATGAACTTGATTCCGTTCATCGGACCATGGATCGCTGTAACGCCAGCTGTTCTTATCGCATATTTGCAAGATCCGAAGCTAGTTATCGGCGTTGCGATTGTGACATTGATTGCACAGCAGGCAGACAGCAATCTCATCACTCCGCACGTAATGGGAAAAACATTGGATATCCATCCATTGACCGTTATTACCGTCATTCTCGCGGCAGGGAATATTGCTGGTTTCCTTGGTATCATTCTAGCGATTCCAGTCTATGCCGTCGGCAAAGTGATTGTCAAAAACATTTATGAAAGACGGAAAGAGATTAAGATGGCAGCAACGAAAACCGTTTGACTTACTCCCCGGACCCCAATGGTTCCGGGGATTTTTATTGCCCAAGACAATAATAAAAACGCCCTGCAGAGATTCAATCTGCAGAGCGTTTTGGTAGCGGAGAAGGTGGGATTCGAACCCACGCGACAGTTGCCCGTCCTAATGCATTTCGAGTGCATCCCCTTCAGCCGGACTTGGGTACTTCTCCATAATCGGTATTCATTTTTTGAACATAAAATAGTATAACGCTAAGTTTTTCATTTGGCAAGTAGTTGGGGAGGATTGTCCTGAAATCCCACCTTCAAAGTTAACCTAAAATAGGCAAGGAGCGACGCCTTGCCCATCTGGAATATCTTATCCGCTTCTTTTTTCTTACCTCTTTACTGCTCAATCTTGATCACTCTATTTTTGCTGTCCCAGTCTACTTTGGCACCTGTCGATTCTCCGATAAAACGCAGCGGAACCATTGTTCTGCCATTCTTAACAGTTACAGGTGCTTGGAGATTATAGGTTTTGTCATTCACAACAGCGCTTTTGCTTCCTATCGCCAACTCAATCATTACTTGTTCATTAGACCCTGTGACGTATTTTGCACTTGGACTGTAGGTAACTTTTAAGCCAAACGCCTCTGCCAACGATCTGAATTCCACAAGCGTTGTTCCCTTCTCAATCATCGGGTCAACATCAAATTTTATTTGGCTGCCGTTATAAAACACTTTGACAGGCGATGTCGCTGCATGGGCGGAAATGGTACTCAAGGATAGCAGCATCATCGCCGCCATGAATAAAGCAGATAGCTTTTTCACTTTAAAATTTCCCTCCTTTCTATTAGCTTTATCGTAACATCTGAGGTGATGAAATCCACAGTAGAGATTGAGTATTCAGCTAATACTTTTCCTTAAAAATCGACAAAAGATTGGAGCTGAATCATATAAAAAAAGCGAACTCCGATTATGAGGAGTTCGCCTTTCTATGTATGCTGGTGATAGGATTTGAACCTACGACCTCTTCATTACGAGTGAAGCGCACTGCCAACTGTGCTACACCAGCATGTTATTCAAAATTACAATCATATTATAATCCTTTTTTTAGGAGGTTACAATATTGTTGCCCGGGGGCGGACAAGGGAATTTCATCCATCAAGAGACCGCCTTTAACCCCGTTACACCAATGACAATCAATAGTACGCTGGCAATCCGGCCCCAGTCCTTGGACTCGCCAAAGAAAAACATATTCAGCAGGACCGCTCCAGCCGTCCCGATGCCAATCCAGACCGAGTAGGCAACGCTCACCTGCAAGTATTGAAAAGAGGCATACATCAACACCATCGAAGCAGCAAATCCGCCAAAATAGAGGATGCCATTTAATAATTTTTTTCGTTGGCTGTACAGCTTTAGGCCGACGACGCCAGCCATTTCGCTAACAGCCGCGAGTAACACAAATATCCAGCCCATCTTATGCCACCCCTTCCGTTTCTTTTTGCTCCGCCCGATTATCCGCAAGCTTCAAACCGATGACACCCGCTGCAATCAATGCAATGAAAAGCAGCTTCGTGAAATTGATTGTGCCATGGAATAAAAATACATCCATTAAGACGGTTCCGATCGTCCCGGCACCTGCAAAAATAGCATATACTGTTCCGGTCGGCAATGTTTCGCAGGCTTTCGGCAAGAAATGAAAATCTACATAAATCAGTCCGATCACAATTACCCAATGCCACCAAAGATGAGCGGCATTGAAGCCATAAACCCAAATCAACTCAAAAATACACGTCAATGCGACATAAAACCAAGCCTTGTTCATATGTTCCTCCTAAGATGACTGAATATCATTCATTTTTTTAAAAGCTACATGCCGCGGGTAGGACAGCCTATGCTTCCGCCCCGAGTGCATGCCGAAGAAAGTCCAGAACCTCTGCTTTCTGAATCGAAGCATGGTCTTCCTTTTGGTGATCATATAAATAAATCTGCTCCGCGGCGGATTCGACCAGACCGATGAGCAGTTTGGATGTCCGTTCAGGATTAACTGTTTCCCGGATGGTTCCCGCATCTTTTGCCTTTGTTAAAAACTCGCTGATCCATGAATAGAAAGGTTGATAGACCGCTTCCCATTCCTTTAAATGCTCGGTTGATGAAAGGCCGGCGTATACAAGAGCGAGTACTTCCCGATAGTTTTTCGTCATCGAAAAAATCGCTTCGACAAGCTGTGAGAGCTGGACAAGGAAAGGATCCTCCTCCTTAACCTCCTCTTTTACCGCTGCGATCATTTTTTCCACCATCACTTCCGCAATGGCTGGCATCACAGAAAGCTTAGAGGGGAAATACAAATAAAAAGTGCCCTGAGCAATCCCCGCGCGCTGGACGATATCGGAGATCTTTGTCTTTTCGATCCCTTTTTCCTGAAATGCGGCAATGGCGGCATGGATAATTTTCTCTTCTTTATTCATATTACCCGCTCCTTTTCATTTTGCCCCTGACTGAATATCATTCATTATAACATAAATAGAAACTCCCCTCAATGGAAGGGAGCCGGCAAGGATTTTATTGTGCTTTGCTGAAGCGCTTCGCTTTCCAAATCAATCCTTGTTCAAGCAAGATACCGATGATGCTGCCGCAAATAAGGCCGTTATGGACGATCGCCTCGAGTGCAGGCGGCAGATTTGCCCCTGCCTCAGGCGGGAGAAACATCAGGCCAATGCCCGCAATTAGAGCGATGCCGCTCACGATAAACGTTCTTTGCTCATCTTCTACATTCTTCAATTCCGAGAGAGCTAGGCCGAACATATTGACAAAGATGACGAATGTAACGGCATAGCCGATCGGTGCCGGGATGGCAGCGATCAAATTCATCATCGCCGGAAAAAGGGAGACCGCAATAACGAATCCGCAGCCAAGCAAAAAAGGCAGCATCTTTTTCATGCCCGTTTGTTTTACAAATCCGGCCGCTCCTGATATAGGAACAGGACCGATCGCCCCGAGGAGTCCGCTGAAAAGGTGATTTACACCGGATATGTAGCTGGCCCGCAAATACCGATTCGGATCTCGCTTTTCCCTATTTTCGACAATCGTGCTCATGAGCCGGATCGAGACGATTGCATTCGTAATAAGCAGCAGAGTGAGCAAGGTTGCGGTCACCGCAGTTCCTGAATCAAATTTGGGTGCGCCGAACGGCAGGATCGATGGCAGCTGGAACACATGCTCTGGCTTCTGAATTGCATGTGCTTGGCGGAAGAGTGCGAACAAGATCCAGCCGACGATAATGCTGATCATGATGGAGTATTGCTGAAGAAACGCTTTTTTATGTTTTCCGAGCCAAAATGTGATGCAAACGGTGGCTAGGCTCAGCATAAAAATGACAGGACTCACATCGGCATGCGTCGAAGTGATCCCCAGCATCCCTTTCATGAATGATCCGCTCAACTGGAAAATCAGCAAAATCAAATAAATAAAAGTAATCGTCGGGGTGAACAAGGTAGAAATTTTATCAATCAATTTAAAGACAGCAAGCAGGATAAACAGTACGCCGCTAACGAGCATGCCGCCGCTCAGAGTTTTTAAAGCAACCACATTGGAGCTGTACATCACACCGATCATGCCTGCATAGATTGTGAAAATGCTCCACCACAGTCCCGCAGGGCCTTCATGAATGGGAAGCTTATGGCCGAATAATCCCTGCAGCAGTCCGGCCAAGCCCAAAATAAAAATCGTCCGCTGGATAAATTCGGACGTGTCGGCAGGGGATAGGGCAAATAAATCGGATATTGCAATCGGTGCAGCGATGGCTCCGGCCACCATAAAAATCATCCATTGCACTCCGGAAAGAAAGGTCTTCATCCGTTTTCCCCACTCTCAAAAAAGTAATTTTTCAGGCTGATGTTATCACAAAACTGCCTTTATATCAAAAGATGATGAAAATTTATATATGACCAAAGCTGAAAGAAAAGGGGATGGGGGCATCGTTCCCGGTAGGCATAGGAAAGGCTTTTTGTTAAACTGAAAACCATACATATATCCGTTTAGTAGGCAGGTGATGGAGTGGAAAACATGGAACTGATCAGTATTGTTGTTATTCTTGCACTTGGGATTTTTTCGCAGTGGCTTGCGTGGAGAATCCAGTGGCCGTCCATCGTCATCATGTCGATCGCCGGACTGCTAATCGGTCCTGCTTTTGGTTTTGTTAACCCGGAAGCGGCCCTTGACGAGCTATATAGCCCGCTCATTTCCCTGTCAGTTGCGATTATTCTATTTGAAGGAAGTTCAAATCTTGATATCCGCGAAATCAGAGGGATTTCCAAATCAATATTCCGGATGACGACGCTTGGCGCTTTTTTGGCTTGGATTTTCGGTTCCCTGGCCGCTCATTTCGTCGCCGGGCTCCAGTGGGAAATCGCTTTTATTATCGGCGGTCTCTTCGTCGTAACAGGTCCGACCGTCATCATTCCGCTGCTTCGGAATGCGAAGCTTAAACCGCGGACTGCGGCTGTGCTCAAGTGGGAAGGGATCATCGTCGATCCGGCAGGCCCGCTGCTCGCGCTTTTTGCGTATGAGGTCATTAAGGTGATGACCAATGAACAATTGTCGATTCATTATTTGCTCAGTTTTTTCGGCGGATCGGCATTGGCTGTCCTTCTCGGTTTGCTGATCGGCATGCTGATCAGCCTGATGGCGAACAGGGGCCAGTTCCCCGAATATTTGAAAACGCCGATTGTAATTGCGTTCGTTTTACTCTGCTTCACCGTTGCTGATGTAATCATGCATGAAACAGGAATGCTTGCCGTCACCGTCATGGGTCTGACGGTTGGCCGCTCGAAAAAGTATGTCTCTTCAATCGGGAATATCGGCCACTTTGTCGAAGGGATCTCTGTCATGCTGACGTCTACCGTTTTCATCTTGCTGACAGCCTCTTTACCGAGAGAGACGATTGCCCAGATTTTTACTCTGCCGATCATGGGCTTCGTGTTTGCCACACTATTCATTGTCCGGCCGCTTTCGGTCTGGCTGGCAACACTTGGAACGGAATTGACCCGCAATGAAAAGGTGTTGATCGGCTGGATCGCTCCACGTGGAATTGTCGCATTGACAGTGGCCGGATATTTTGCGAGTACGCTTGTGGCCGACGGATATGAGGATGCTGCTTTGCTGACAACTCTCACATTTGCACTCGTCATTATCACGGTGTGTGCACACGGCTTTACAATCGGCCCGCTTGCAAGAAAGCTCGGGCTGGCAAGTACCGAACTGCCTGGTGTATTGATGGTCGGCTCGAGTTCTTTTTCACTCGCCATGGCTGCGCAGCTGAAAAAGATGGATATACCTGTATTGATTATCGATCCGTCCGGAGACAGGCTGAGACCAGCTGCGAAAAAAGGCATCGAAACTCTGCAAGGACAGATTTTGTCGGAGCAAATCCAGTTTTCAGCAGATCTAACTCCCTACAACACTATCCTTTCCATGACAGGAGACCCGGCGTATAATGCGCTCGTCTCCCAGTCATTTGCACCGCAATTCGGCTTTAAGAATACCTTTTCACTGCCGGTTGCTCCTTCTCATGAAATGAAGGAATCAGAGCTGCCGATCACGTTGCAGAGCCATTTGCTGTTCGATGAAAAAGCGACGTTCCCTGAACTGAACCGGAAGATCAATACTGATTATCAGATTGACGTGCTGCAAGCAGATGAAAAGGAACGGGTTGCCGAGTTGCAGACAAAACTGCCTGAAGATATAACTCCACTATTTATTAAAAAAAGGAACAACACGATCGAATTTATTACGATGCGGAGCAGGCTTGTCCTTGATGAAGGAGACAAACTTGTCGTTCTCCGCTTGAAAAAGTAAAACAACACTGTCCGGTGTTTGGGTTGCCCAAAAAGTCTAACTTTCAGAGGCAGCTTAATGCCGGGCAGTTTTTTTTCTAAAATAAGTGTTGACCCTCACGTTGCGTGACAGTCTATAGTGAAAAGAGAAAGGGGGAACCGTCATGAAAGTGAAAGAAGTAGCTGATCTGGCAGGGATAAGTGTGCGCACGCTTCACCATTATGATGAAATCGGCCTGCTGACCCCTGATCAAACGACCGAATCGGGCTACCGGATTTATTCTGAGGCGAATCTTGAGACGCTGCAGCAGATCCTCTTTTTCAAAGAGATGGGGATGACGCTCAAGGAAATCAAGGAGCTGATCGATAGCCCGGAGTTCGACCGGAAGGATGCTCTTGAACTGCACCGTAATATGCTGCTCGAGAAGCGGAGGCGGCTCGATCGGATGCTGGATATGGTAGAGAACACAATCAAACACGAGAAAGGTGAGATTCAAATGGCAAAAGAGGAACGATTCGCTGGCTTCGACTTTAGTGAGAATCCGTATGAACAGGAAGCAAGGAAAAAATGGGGTGATAAAGCAGTGGAGGCTTCAAACAAAAAAATGGCGGCTTTAAAGGAGAAGGGAAAAGGAGAGCTTGCGAATGCCGTCAATGAAGTGTACAGGGAGCTTGCGGACCTCCGCCATTTGCCGCCGCAATCCGAAGAAGCCCAAGCAGCAATTGGCGAATGGTATAAGCTGCTCAACAAGATGGGTACCTACTCGCTTGAAGCATTCAAGGGGCTCGGGCAAATGTATGTGCTGGATGAACGTTTCACAAAAAACATCGATCAGTTTGGTGAAGGATTGGCGCAGTTTATGTGCGATGCAATGGCTGTCTATGCAGACCGCCGTTCCTGATTGAGAGCAGGGGCTGGGCAGGAGAGGATTTTCTCCTGCTCTCCGTTTGTTTTGTGGAAGGCACTGAAAGAAAGTGATATGTTGGATGCTTCCAAAGTTAAGATGGGCTATAGGCATCGGAAGCAAAGTAAATTAGCAAGTTTGCGGTGTCAAAGCGGGTTATAGGTACCGGAAGAAATATAAATTAGCAAGTTACCGGTGTGAAAGATCGGCAAAAAAGGAGGGCTGTCGCAGACTATCAGTTTTTCACTGACATCTCTGGACAGCCCTTGTCATTATAAATCTTCGATTTCCAACTCTGTAACCGGACTAAATTCATCTCCTGTATCAGAATATGTCATGCTTACCTTGTCTCCTGGCTCGAGGTAAATGGCGAGCGGAACGTTTTCAGAAGAAACGATGTAGTTTTGTTTATTGTCCAAGTAAAAGGAGACGATGATCGCTTGTTCGGTCTTTTCCTTGAAAACCCTAAGCACAGTGCCGGACGCTGTTTTCGACTCTGCTTTGGATGAGCCATCTACTGAGCTGCCGCCGCGTTTCAAAGCGGTTTTATACAGCTTGAGTGCTTCGTTTGGCGTATTCGCATATACGGAAATCTCCGGATTGGCTGCTGAAACGATAAAGTAGTTTTGCAGGAAGCCGTTCGAATCAAGGACAGGCGTCAGCCAACTCGCTTCTCCGTAGAAGTTGTAGAGAACGGGCATTTCACCGGACCATTTTTTCTCAATGAATTTCTTGTCGATGATCTGCAGGGCCCCTTGCGAATCCATATAGGATTCTTCCAGGTTTCCGGTGTAATACGTTGCCTTTCCGGTTCTGGCATTTGTCAAAGAGTATCCGAGCATCGAGTCGACTCCTTCTTTCGGGCTGGTGAAGTCGGTGAAGTATACCATTTCGCCGTCCTCGTTGAAAATTGGACTGACATTGGCGACTGTTCCTTCATCAGAAGGCAATTTCACGTCGCGCTTGCCAAAAAGGCTGTTCCAGAAGCCGTGGACATATTTGCCGTAATAGCTGTTTTGCAAGCTGACGGCTTCCGGTGAAACGGCTCCGTCAATGAAAGCAGGCACTTGATCGAGCGGATAGGTTTCCGTCTTGCCGTTAGCGGGGTCGACAAGGACAACGCCTTCCATATTAAAGCCATTTCGGGCAGAGATGAAGTGGCCATATGTCCGCACATAATGCGGCTTTCCGTCATTATCGATTTCGAGGCGCGGGTCACCGTAGAAAATCAGATCCGGATGTTGATTGCGGATATACCGCTCAAGCTTTTTATTCAAGTACGCGGATGGAACAAATTTCATTTCCGCCTTCACAAACTTTGGATTATCGGCTGCATCTGTTGCGCTCATTGTAAAGTAGCCGGGGGTTGTTTTCCCGTTCCACCATTTAAACAGGCCGGAAAATTCAACCGGTGCAATATAAACGAATTTCTCTCCGACTTTTTGAATCTGCAATTCGCCCAGTTCATAGTAGCTCGTGTTCGGAACCTGGCCGAATGCTTTTTTCATTTTATTGCGCGCAAACTTAGGCGGAACGCTTGCAGGCGTCTTTGTTTCGTCAAACGGCTGGATTTCCACTTTTTCTGCCATTTTCGCCGCCTGATATTTTTCGTCAGCGTTGAATAGAAAGGCACCTAGCATATAGAAGGAAAGCACTAGGCTCCCAAGCAGGATGGCCGCTTTCACCAATCGTTCCTTCCCTTTGGAAAAAGCGAAGCCCAACACGGCAGCGCCGAGCAGGAAGCCCCATAGAGATAAGAACGTCCGGTCAAGATTCGCCATATAATAGATGATGAAAATCAACAGAGATAAAGCAACAAAAACCCCAACAAACTCTGCCGGCTGATTTCGCTTTATTTTTTTCTCTTTTTTCGGCTTTTGGACGGCGAATGGCACGATGATAACTGTTAGCACAACGGCCGCCAGCAACGAAAAACCAATTAGACTGCCCATAGTATCCTCTCCTTTGGCATGTGTCTCGTTTTTATACGGTCCAGCCTGCCAAAAAGTTTCAAGGAGCTTCTCAAATTAGCACAGAAGCCCGCGAAAAAGCCCCGGCCAAATCGACCGGGGCTCTTGCAGCTTTTATGGACGGAAAATCTTGTTATACATCAAATGATCATCTTCCATGTCGTAGATTTTTAGGATATTTCTGTTTTTTGAGTAGATGCTCTTATAGCTTTTGCTTCCCTCATATGTGACGACACGCTCTTCCTCGTCGTCTTTTTCTACGTTCACCTTGTAGTCTCCCTCGCCGACCTGCTTGATTAATTCACCATACTCAGGCACGTCTTTGTGTTGATCGGAGGCAGAGCTACTTTCTTCGGAAGTGTTGCTTCCGCTGCCTGATGTCTTGTCCGAGCTGTCTGTGCTGCCGCATGCGCCTAGCACAAGCACGAGCGCCAGCATCAGTAAAAATGAAAACTTTTTCATACTGTATTGCACCAATCTTTCTTAGAAGTATTATGTCCATACCCAGATGAGGCCCAGATATGGGCACATAGTCTATCCTACCTAATTTCATTTTATTTTTCAAATATAAAGAATCGGTATAGGTAGAATTGTCAGGCAAGACGAAATACAGGGAACTTTGTTTCTATCTGGACTTCACGATAATGTCTCCGCTTTTCGTTTCAAGGTCGACTAGAATTGGATTGTCGACCAACTGGGTTAGCTGCTTTTTCCCGAAGATAATAATATCGCCGTATAACGTGTTAGCTGTGAACGATACACGGTCCGGCACTTTGTCTGTCAGGATCAAGATGTCTCCGTTCTTCGTTTTTCCCTTTATTGGCTGATGAATGTCTTTAAGCTTGACAGTAATGTCACCTGAACTTGCTTCAAGCTCCAAGGCTCCCTCGATATGACGGCCGCTCAAGTCACCTTGCTCAGTCAATGATGTGAGGGTATTGCTTTTCACCTGATTTAAACCGATATCTCCGTTCTTTGTACGAATGCTGATATCGGAGGATTGCAGATTCTCCAGTAAGATGTCTCCTTCTAGAGAGGTAACTTCCAAATGATCGGCTTTTATGCCTGTCACGAGAATGTCAGACTTCTCGCCTACTGCAGTAATGCTCTTTAAGGAAGATTCGGGAAGGTATAGGACCAATTTCTCACTAACCGAAAAAGGATTGATTTGGATCCATTTCTGTTTTGGTTTCGGCACCTGAATGGTCAGTTCTCCGTCTTCTTGAGTAACGTCTGCAACGATATTTCTTGTCTGCTTCAACTCTACCTTCGCATCTGCGGGGTCAGTTACGGTTTTTATTACGATATCCAATCCGGGAGATTTCAACATAACCGAGACGATCGGTTCGCTCGTATCGATCTTCTTAACAAATGAGCTGCTATTTTTGTTCGCTGAGCCGAATGTGGTAGCCGCTCCCGCGAGTCCAACTCCAATGAGTATCAACGCCGCAATGGATAGTTTTTTAAGCATGGTGCATTCCCCCTTTTACAATTTTGACATTGAACTTCAAGTACCGGAGGACCCCGTTGAAAAAGAGCGGCGTCAGTCGCCACATTAGTAGGGTAATGAAATAACCCGCACCACAAAAAACAAATGAAGTGAATAAGTCAAACCACTCGAACGTACCTGGCACTCCAACGGCGCTTATCAAGACAAGAGGAGGACTCGCAATGCCGGCAATTCCGATAGTCCAACCAGCAAACAACAAAGCGGCGACAACGAGAAAGGGCGCAAGAACGATAACCAAATTGACAAATCCCAGCCCGATAACAGACCAGATGGCCCTGAACAGGTTGCCGGCGGTCGATGAGACTTCTGCCCTGCCAATATGATGGGATGCTGTCAGCTCCTTTGCGAGCTGGCGAGGGTCTCCCAAGGCCAACGCAATCTCTTCTTCCGTTTTTCCTTCCTCTTCCGCAAAGAGGAAGTACTCTTCATAATCATTGATAATTTCTTGCTTTTCAGAGCTGGAAAGGCCCCGTAGATGGCTTTCCAATGCCTGGAGAAATTGTTTCTTATCCACGCGCTATTCCCTCCTTGATCAAATGGTTTACGCCTTCGGAAAAGACAGTCCATTCATCGACAAGTTCATACAGATACTGCCTGCCTTTTTCCGTGAGGGTATAATACTTTCTCGACGGGCCCTCACTGGATTCCTGCAAATATGTTGTAAAGTAATCCTCTTTCGTCAGTCTCCGTAATAATGGATAGACGGAGCCCTCTGAAATTTCAATTTGACTTGAAATTTTCTGCACGAGTTCATATCCGTACCGGTCTTGTTTATCGAGCAATACAAGGACACAGAGCTCAAGCACACCTTTTTTGAATTGAACATTCACCGTTTCAGCACTCCTTCCTTTCGGTATTGTATTATGAACAGTACCATATTATGCTTTGTATCATTTGATGTGATGATAGCATAGCCTATTGTATATTGCAAGGTACTGAAAGATGCTTTTTACAATTGAAAAGTGTAAACTATTATTTGAAAAGTCTATATCTTATGAAGGGAAGAGTGCCCATTTATTATCTGGAGACAGGAACATCGGATGATAGAATGCTCGTCTTTTTGCACGGAGGCGGAGTGAGCAACTGGATGTGGGAAGAACAAATCGCCTACTTTTCCAACAACTATTACATACTGGTGCCTGATTTGCCGGGGCATGGAAAGAGCGCGGATCAAACAACCTTTTCAATCGATTCTAGTGCGGAAAGGGTGGCTGAGATCATTGAGAAAAAAGCCGATGGCAGAGAAGTGATTCTTTGCGGGTTTTCTCTCGGTGCACAAGTTTCCTTGGACATTCTTAGGCTCAGCCCCAACCTTGCGGATAGGGCAATGATCAACAGTGCGCTTGTAAAACCGATGCCCCTCGCTGCAAAGTGGGTGAAACCGGGAGTGGCTGCAACTGCTTTTTTGATAAAAAACCGGCAGTTTGCAAGACTTCAGGCAAAGGAACTTTCCGTCGGAGCCGAACAGTTCGAACGCTATTTCGAGGATTCAAGAAATATGGCACCCGAGGTGCTGGTCCAGGTTTTGGAGGAGAACATGTCTTTTGCCCTTACACCGGACCTTGAAAAGGCCAAGGCGAAGGTTCTTGTAACGGTCGGTGGCAGAGAAAAGACAATGATGAAGCAATCGGCCCGTATAATTCTGAATAGCGTGAGTATAGGGGAGGGGTTGATATTCAACCGCTGCAAACACGGAGCGCCACTGGCGGATCCGCTTCTATTTAACCGTACGCTTGAAGCGTGGTTGAAGGACGAGCCTTTCCCAGCAGGAATATCAATAATAAACAAGGAGGAATAAACATGATTCCATTTTCAAAACCAACAGTAGAACAGTTTTTGCGTACATATAATATTTCCGATTTTGCTGTGAGCAAAGATGAGAAACGGCTGATTTTCAGCACGAACTTGAATGGCAGCTATAATTTATGGGCGATCGATTTTCCTAACCAGTTTCCCTATTTGTTTGCCCAAAAAGGAGAAATGAGCAATTTTATTACAATTGAAAAAGACTCCCGGTTTGTACTTGCCGGTTTTGATCATGAGGGGGATGAAAACTATCAGATATATGCCCTTCCATATGATGGCGGCCTTCCGGAAAAACTGATCGAGGCGGAAGCGGAGGACAAGTTTTATTTTTCACATTTGACCGAAAACGGTAAAAGGCTCTACTACAATACGAGCGTCGGGAATGAGCAATTCTTGAATACAAAGGTGAGAGATTTGGAGACAGGGGAGGAGAAGCTCCTGCATGAAGGGGAGGGGGCCGCAACCTATCTGGTGGAGGTCAGTGACGATGAGGAAACACTTGTCTTCGTCCAGACGCTTGCCAATACCTATATCAAAGGCTTTGCTTTGAGGGATGGCGAGAAAATCAGCCTTGTCCCGGATCCGGAAAAAGTCCATACGGTGAGCGATGTTGTTTTTGCCGGCGGAAACTCAGTCTACCTTGTGACCGATTATGAAAAGGAATTCAGCTATGTCGCGAAGTTTGATCTTGTCACGCAAGAATTTTCCTCGGTGGCAGAGTTTGAGAAAGAGAGTGTCTCTGCGATCAAACGCGATAAGTCGACGGATAGTCTGTACATCGTTACAGAAAAAGGTGTCGAGGATCGCTTTTACCGTTACTTGACAGCATCCGGGGAGATAAAGAAATTGGAGGCGCCGGTAACGGAAGTGAGCAAGCTTCATATCACCGAGTCCGGAGCGTTATATGTGCTCGGAAGAGGGGCGGTCGAGCCGGCTAATATTTTCCGCTCTGAGGATGGCGAGAAGTGGGAAAGGGTCACAAGCAATAAGGTTCTTGGCGTACCGGAGGAGATGATGGTGGCCCCTGATGTTGTCTCCTACTCTTCGTTCGATGGGCTGGAAATAGAAGCCCTTCTGTTCAAGGCAAAGCCTGAGTTTGACAACGGCTATACGATTTTTTGGCCGCACGGAGGTCCGCAGGCTGCTGAACGGAATGTGTTCCGGGCGATGTTCCAGAGCTTTTTAAATAGAGGCTATACGATCTTTGCCCCGAACTTCCGCGGCAGTACCGGATACGGAGCGGAATTTGTAAAGCTTGTCGAGCGAGACTGGGGAGAAGGACCGAGGAAAGATTGTATCGCTGGGATCGACTGGCTGATTGAGCAGGGAATCACCAACCCGGAGAAGCTCTTCCTCGTCGGCGGCAGTTATGGCGGCTATATGGCGCTGCTTCTTGCTGGGCGCCATCCAGAGTATTTTAAGGCAGTAATCGATATTTTCGGGCCGTCAAATTTATTCAGCTTCCTCAACTCGGTGCCGGAGCATTGGAAGCCGATGATGGAGCAATGGCTCGGGGATGCAGAGAAGGACAAGGAGAGGCTGACGAAGGATTCGCCGATTACGTATTTGGATACAATGGTGAAGCCGATGTTCGTCATCCAGGGTGCGAACGATCCGCGGGTCGTCAAGGAAGAGTCGGATCAGATTGTCGCCGCGCTGAGGGACAAGGGACGGGACGTTGAATATCTCGTGCTAGAAGACGAAGGACATGGATTCTCGAAGAAAGAGAATGAAATCAAAGTCTATACAGAGATGCTGAAATTTTTGGAGAAGCACCAATAAAGTGAGAGTTGGCCCTCCGTTGAAAGAAAATCGGATGGCCATTCAACTGAGGGATGCCAAAAACGTCACGTTTCTGCCGAAAAGATGGACATGTGAAATTTTTCCTTAGGGCTATAATGAAGAGAGAGATGTGAAAGGTGGTTTTCGAATGACGAATGAAGAGAAGAATGCTGCCCTGCCTCCAAAGACCTGTTCAGTCGAGAGACTGGTGACAGCTGCGCGGGATGTTGAAAAAGTGATCAACCACGAAAAGACAGCAACGCGCAGGAATGGCAGATATGCGGATATCGGGGAAATCATGGAGCTCCAAGGCAAACGATTTATCGTGACAGATGTTTATAGGCAAACACTTGGAGAGATGACGGATGATCATGCCGCACAAGAAGGGTATGGGAATTTGGACACATACAAGGAAGCCATTCTTTCCTTCCATCCGGGCATGCCCTGGGCATCAAAGATGAAAGTCTGGGTCCACGAGTTTGCACCGATTGACCAGGTTGATTAAGATTGACGATGGGCTATAAACTCCTCCTTTACATCCATGTGTTAAGCACAATTTTATCGATCGGACCATTTTTTGTCCTATTTGCGGTGACCAAGCTGCTCCGTCTGGCGAAGACTGAGGAACAGGAGCAAGGATTATTGGGCATTTTCACCTTTTCCATCCGGCTCGTAAAGCATGCGGGCCATGTACTTGTTGTATCTGGAATCCTGTTGATCATCGTGGCGAAGTGGTCATGGAGCACCCCGTGGATTGTCATGACATGGGTAGTCATGTTCGGTTCGATCTTCTTTCTGGCGAGAGCATTTTCGCCGACGATCCGCAGATTTGCAGAGCCGGATCGAAAGAAAGCTTTGCTGGTAGATAAGTTGAACCGCTCTATTGTGATTTATGTCGTTCTCCTTCTTGTCATGCTTTGGCTGATGGTCGGAAAACCGTATTTTTGGTAAGGGGAAAGGCACGGGAGACCGTGTCTTTTTTTGTTGCTTTTTTTTGCTAACGCTCCCCTAGCGCTCTATAATGGAGGACAACATCATTATACATAGGAGGGGTGAGATGATTTCTTTTTCAAAGGTGACGAAGGAATATGCAGAGGGGGTCAGGGCTGTCGATGAGCTGGATCTCAATATTGAAGACGGGGAAATTTTTGTGCTGATCGGGCCGAGCGGCTGTGGAAAAACGACGACGCTGAAAATGATTAACCGTTTAATTGATGCGACGGCCGGATCTGTCTCCATTAACGGAAAAGAGCTATCCCGCTACAACATCCATGAGCTCCGCTGGAATATCGGCTATGTTCTCCAGCAAATCGCCTTGTTTCCGCAAATGACAGTCGCAGAAAACATCGGAGTTGTCCCTGAGCTGAAAGGGTGGCCGAAAGACAAGCTGCGTTCGCGGGTGGATGAATTGCTCGGAATGGTCGGACTTGATAAGGAGACATACCGCAGCAAAATGCCGAATGAGTTATCGGGCGGCCAGCAGCAGCGGATCGGGGTCGCCCGGGCGTTGGCGGCAGATCCCCAAATCGTTCTGATGGACGAACCATTCAGCGCACTCGATCCGATTAGCAGGGAAAAACTGCAGGACGATGTGCTTTCGCTGCAAAGCAAGCTCAAGAAGACCATCGTGTTTGTAACGCATGACATGTCTGAGGCATTAAAGATGGGAGACCGGATTTGCCTTATGAAGGAAGGCAAGGTTGTACAAATAGGGAAAAAGGAAGAGTTCATCCGCCTTCCCGCCAACGACTTTGTCCGGGAATTTATGGGGCCGCATATTCAGCAAAATGAGGAATGGCAGCATTATATACATGAAACATCGCTGGATGGCGTCCATCCTGAAGTGTCGTTCCATGCTTCGGAGGATGAACTGCTTGCCGCCCTCCTGCAAAATGAAAGAGTGGCTGTACGAAAGGACGGAAAACATGTAGGGATGATTGAACGGAGCGACGCAATTCGCCTTCTTGCTTCCCGGTCAAGGGAGGTGGCAGGCGATGAATGATTTGCTCGAAGTGTTCCAAGATCGGAAAGGACAGTTGCTTGCTGCGATCCTTGAGCATATTCAACTTTCGCTGATTGCCTTGTTCTTTGCCGTCCTGCTTGCCATCCCGCTCGGCATCTTTTTGACGAGGCGCGGAAAAGCGGCAGAACCAGTAATGGGCGTGGCTGCAATTCTTCAAACCATTCCATCCCTCGCCTTGCTTGGATTGCTCATTCCGCTTCTTGGCATAGGCAAAATACCGGCCATCATTGCACTTATTGTCTATGCGCTGCTGCCGATTTTGCGGAATACATACACTGGAATCAACGAAGTTGACCCGTCGCTCAAGGAAGCGGCACGCGGTATGGGGATGAACACGAGACAGCAGCTGCTGAAGGTGGAACTGCCGCTCGCACTGCCGGTCATTATGGCAGGAATTCGCACAGGAGCGGTGCTGATCATTGGAACGGCGACGCTGGCTGCCTTGATCGGCGCAGGCGGTCTTGGTGATATCATCCTGCTCGGGATTGACCGGAACCAATCTGCGCTGATCTTACTGGGGGCAGTGCCCGCAGCCCTGCTCGCCATCTTGTTTGACGTGGTTCTTCGCCGGTTTGAACACCTTTCTTTCCGGAAAACGATGATCGTTACCGGCACTTTTGCCTTTGCTGCCTTGCTGCTTTTGCTTCTGCCTTTTATACAGGGGGGCAAGAAAGAGATAACGATCGCCGGAAAGCTCGGATCGGAGCCGGAAATTTTGATCAACATGTATAAAGTTCTGATTGAAAAGGAAACGGATTTGGACGTTGAGCTGAAACCAGGGCTTGGCAAAACCTCCTTTGTGTTTAATGCGCTGAAAAACGGCAGCATCGATTTGTATCCTGAATTTACCGGTACAGCGATAAGTGAATTTTTGAAAGAGACAGCAGAGAGCACAAACAGGGAAAAGGTGTATGAACAGGCAAAGCATGGGCTTGAGAAGCAATTTGATCTTGTGATGCTGGAACCGATGGCCTACAACAATACGTATGCGCTTGCCGTGCCTGCGACGATTGCCGAACAGCAAGGATTGGAAAAAGTATCGGACCTGAAGACGGTGGAGAATGAGTTGACTGCCGGCTTTACGCTGGAATTTTCCGATCGCGAGGATGGGTATGTCGGGATTCAGAAGAAGTACGGCATCCACTTTTCAAAAGTCGTGACGATGGAGCCGAAGCTGCGGTATAAGGCGATCGATAAGGGGGACATCCAGCTTGTCGATGCGTACTCGACCGACAGTGAAATCCGCCAGCATCAGCTCGTCGTGCTTGAGGATGATCAGGAGCTTTTTCCACCGTACCAGGGGGCGCCATTGCTGCGGCGGGAAACACTCGAACAATATCCTGAACTTGCCGGCGTTTTAAACAAGCTTGCCGGCATGATTACGGATGACGAGATGCGCGAGATGAATTACCGGGTGAACGTGGAAGGAGAGAGTGCAGCAAAAGTTGCCAAGCAATTTTTGCAGGAAAAGGGGCTGTAACCGACTCAAACTTCCCAGCGGCTGCTATCAAGATCAACACGGGTTTCTGTAAGAAAAGCAACTCCCTCATCTTCAAGAAGTTCCCGCTGTGTGAAGGCGGCCTCCGGATCGCGGATGACAATCTCCCCTTGCGCATTTACAATCCGGTGCCACGGCAAATTATGCTTTTTGCTTGAGGAGTGGAGCAGCCGGGCGACTTGCCGTGCCGCCCGAGGATTGCCGGCAAGTTTTGCAATCTGGCCGTATGTGGCAACTTTTCCCTTTGGTACCGCTTTGATCGCTTCAATAACAGTCTCTGAAAAACGTTCCATAACTAATCTCCTTAAGGGCCCGTCCACACTTTGGACGGGCATTTTTGTGTGATTTATAAAAATTATATCAAAAAGCAGAACTGCTTTTTCAGTATAAGAGGAGGGGGAAGATGATCTCTCTTACATAGATGGGGAAAGGAATAGTCGGAAGAGACTAGAGCAGTTGATGAGTGATATTGAAATTATGGAGGGGGATATCTTTTGCTGACCGGACCGATTGCTAAAATAAAACCAAGAAAACAGCCGTGCTCATCACCCGGGCCATTTCAGAGGCCATGCGCGTTGAATTCGGCTCAATTCCCAATATGGGCTGGTAATTTCATTGACTTGAGATGTACATATTTGATTGATGATAAGATGTTTATAAGTATGTTTATGAAGGAGGAGTCCAATGAATGACCTGACAATTAAAAGTTATGATTTACAAAACGAGATTTTTAGAATTAGATATGTTAACGAAAGATGTTATACAGAAATGAGGCAAACACATTATCATAATAGCTATGAATTATATTATCTACTAAGAGGGGAAAAGCTATTCTTTATCAATGATCAACTATTTCGAGCGGGAAAAGGGGACTTAGTAATCATTCATCCCTATGATGTTCATAAAACCTCCAGTTTAAAAGAGGTAGAGGCCGAAAGAATCGTTATTCATTTTAAACCGGAATTTATTGAAAAAGGGATTGGTGGGGAAGGATTTGATTTATCCTATTTGAAACATCTACCTAAGAAAATTCAACTTTTAACTAAAGAACAGATGCAAGTTGAACGCCTGTTAAATGAAATGCTTAAGGAGTGTGAAAAAAAAGGAGAGAAATATGGATTATATATTAAATCCATACTTTTCATGCTTTTAATCACTCTACACAGACAAGGTTTGCGAGGAAAAGAGGTGGAGGAAGAAATAACGAATATAGTTGATAAAAAGATGTTAAACATCGCCTTGTACATCAATAAATATCTTAATACCAAACTATCACTAAATAGCATTGCTAATGAATTTTACATTAGTCCCAATTATCTTAGCCGATCATTTAAAAAAGTCACCGGTTTTAATATAAGCACATATATACAGCTCGTCAGAATCAGAGAAGCACAGAAACTGTTAAGAGAAACGAATACTAAGATTATTGATATAGCCAGTTCAGTTGTTAAAAGGATTACAAACACATCACCACTAAAGTATCGAAAAATACATAGGCAATGACTTTTTTATATCTTCAAAAATAAACTATGAAGGTTAAAAAAAGCAAAGTTTACGGGTTGAAAGGGTGAAAAAGAGTAAGATTAGAGCTTGAATTTTTTATATAATCTGAATACGGGAGCTGAAGAACCATTATTATGCGCCGTGAAACCAAATGATAATGACGGAGGTGGTTATGGAGTTTTTCCGATATGGCCGGATTTGAAAGCGTATTCAAAGTAATATGCATAGGGAGGAGAAGAAAAGGATGAAGATGTTCAAGCAACTATCGGCAGCTTTTTTAACTATTGTTCTCGTGTTGTCATCCATGAATTTTGCAGTTTTTGCGGAGGCAGAAGAGCATGCCTACATAGTGAATGATGATTTTGAGGACAAAGCAATAGAGACCGCTGTAGAAGACTTTCCGGATACAGAAAAATATAGTGTGCTGGACCCGTGGAATAAAGCCGGAACAGTTAAAAGTGTACCCAGAGTGGCTGAAGACCCGTTGGGCAAAAATGGAAATGTATTAATGGTAGAAGATAAGGGGGATTCTCCTGTAGCGGTGGTTAAAGACATTCCTAGACAGGAGCAACCCTTTACGGTCGAAGTGGATTTTATGACGGAAACGTTCGGGCATGCTACAAAGGTTCTTCGTTTGCTAGATGGAAGCACTGTAGCTGTAGAGGTGGAGTTAAGAACCATCGACGGAAAGAACATTCTGGGATTTTCCATACCAGGCGGACATGAGATTCTGGTGGATGATTTCCAACTGAACACTTGGTACAATATCAAGCTATTAGTCGATCCGAAAAAACAGGAAGCAACTCCCATTATAGACAACGTGGTAATGCCAACGTATAAGTGGAGATTTTTGAATGCCACCGGGATTACAAGAGTGCTTACGATGACACCTGCCGCTCCGGCGATATCAACATACATCGATAATTTAAAGGTGTCTGAAGGAGTCGACGAGTCAATAGTAAACCCTGAAAATCCACCAGCAAAGGTAGAGAAGATAGATGTCAGTACAGATGATTTGTCTGTTTTCCTGGATTGGGATGCTTCAGATGGTGCTTCATCCTATACGGTTAAGATGGCCACTGATCCCAAGGGACCGTTTGAGGCGGTGGCAGGTGCAACTGAACTGGTCTTGACCTATACGAAAATTGATGTGGTGAAAGATGGAACCTATTATTACATCATAGACGCCAATAATAAAAAAGGTTCAACTCCATCGGAATTAATTTCAATCGATGTAAGCCAGAGGGCAGATAAGGTGATTGCGTTTCCAGGGGCCGAAGGCGGAGGGAAATTCACATCAGGCGGCAGAGGATATGATGTCTACACCGTAACAACTTTAGAAGATTATGGACCTGGCGAGGCACCGATCGAAGGTTCATTGCGTCATGCATTGAGCGAAAACAATCGTACGGTCGTATTTGCGGTATCGGGTACGATTTATTTAAAAGATGATTTGAACCCCAAGCTTAAAAATGTGACGATTGCCGGGCAGACTGCACCTGGAGACGGTATTTCGTTAGCAAATTATGGACTTGATGTAGGCAATTCGGAAAATGTTATCATTCGCTACATGAGATTCCGTCCAGGGATTATTAACACGAAAGATGAACCGGATGCGATTGACGGAACGGATGCGAAAGATATAATCCTTGACCATGTTTCAACAAGTTGGGCAACAGATGAAACTCTATCTATCTACCGAAGTGAAAATATTACGGTTCAATGGAGCATTGTAAGTGAAAGTTTAACCTTATCCGGGCATGAAAAAGGGAAACATGGATATGGCGGCATTTTTGGAGGGAAAAATTCAACGTACCATAATAATATCATCGCTTCGCATACGAATAGGAACCCTCGAATCGGTGGATCTACACCAGGACAAACGACTGTCGATTTTAATAATAATGTGATTTATAACTGGTCATCCAACTCCATTTACGGGGGAAACTTTTCAGATGTAAATATTGTAAACAACTATATGAAACCCGGCCCGGGGACTCAAGATAGCAAAAAGAAGATTGTTGTAAATCCAGGTATTTTAGGCAGTCCGAGTTCTTGGTACGTTAGTGGTAATTATATGCATGGCTCACCAGAAGTAACAGCAGATAATTCAAAGGGGATTTATAGTCCTGCAGCTGATGCAACAATTAGAAAGGAAGCTGTTCCTCTTCCGGAAAGAATTATGAGAGAACCGGCATCGGCAGAAGAAGCGTATCAGGAAGTCCTCAGAAAAGCCGGCGCTACTCTTCCGAAAAGGGATGCTGTGGACGCAAGGGTTGTAAATGATATCATTAATGGAACCGGCAGATTCATTAACAGTGAAGATGAGGTCGGAGGATATCCCGAACTTAAATCTCTACCTGCACCGCTTGATACCGATGGAGATGGCATGCCAGATGTTTGGGAAAAAGAACATGGACTAAATCCCAAAGACCCTGAAGATGGAAAAGAAACTACAGAAAGCGGTTACTCCAATCTGGAACTATACCTCAATTCCATTGTAGATATGGATCATGTTGCGGATAACCCGGTTGCTGAAATTACAAGTCCAAAATTAAACTCGCTTCATGAGGCGAATCAGGACTTGGAAATAAGTACGAAGGTTTCCAGTGCTAATGGGATTGAAAAAGTCGAATTCTTTAATGGAGCAGAAAAGTTGGGTGAAGCAGCAGCTGCACCTTATACCTATACTTGGAGAAACGCTCCGGATGGAACCCATTTTATCAGTATCCGTGTTACAGATAAAAAAGGGCATCAAACGCAATCAACATCAGCACCCATCCATATTAATAGTCCGTTAAATAGCGATGTGTGGAAATCTGCCGATATAGGTGAGGTAGGAATCAAAGGTAATACGAGCGTAGATGAAGACGGCGTAATAACTGTTAAAGGTTCAGGCAGAATTACGGGCAATCATGATTCTTTTCAGTTTGCATACCAGGAGCTGAAAGGTGATGGAGAGTTCGTGGCAAAAGTCCACTCAATCACACCGGTTGATAATAATGCCATCGCGGGAATAATGATAAGGTCTAATCTCGAAAAGGATGCGGCAACTGCGATTTTAAGCACGTCAATTATCAAATCAGATAGAATTGAGTCTAAAACTCCATATTCCATCAATCTATCTTCAAGGGGAGCTGATGGCCAGACAATTGCAACATTGAATGATGCAAGTTATCCTGATCAAACGCTGCCAAGTTTGTTATCGACACATTTTCCTTACTGGCTGAAGCTGGAGCGGAAGGGAAGTAATATCACTGCTTATGCATCTCCCGATGGAGAAGATTGGTCATTAGTCGGAAATCGAAGTATCAATCTTGGTGAAATAGCATATGTGGGATTCGCTGTAGAATCTGCACAAGATAAGAGTAAGATCAATAACTATAATACCGCGATATTCTCTGATGCAAGCACGACAATGTTACATCCGGATGAGGAAGCAGAACCTGAAATTCCTGTAGAATATGAGACAATTATTGAAGATGATTTCTCAAATGCCACAACAGGCACCCTTCTTACAGCTGGATACAAGTCACTTCCAAGTGACCCATCAAAGCCAATGTACCTAAGTAAGGGCGGAACAATCACTGTAGATTCCAGTAATTTAATTCTAAACGGCAGATTAACGATCGGGGCAAATAGCTCAGCCGATACAACAGCAGAATTTACACCGGGCGGTGCGCTTAATTTAAGTAAACCATATCGCATCATTATAAATGTTGCAGATACTGTCCTGGACCCAAATAACGCAGGCAGGAGGCTGCAGGTGTTTGTTGATAATAATACAGCAAATGACAATAACTCTGTGCATGGAGCTGAATCCAAGATATTCCAACAGACAGTTTCAACCATCGCTCCAGGCGAGATTATCATTGAGTCGGAAACGGGAACAGAAGAATCATTTATCCAATTGCGCACTGAAGGAAATTCAGTGGTTGCTATTGATCGGGTTAAAGTTGAATTCATTAAGGAGAATGAAGTTCCAAATCCAACGCCTGTTCCGGACCCAGAACCCAATCCAGGAACAAATATAATTGAAACGACACCTGTATTATCCGGGGAAAAAGCAGAAGTGGCAGTGACGGAAAAAGCACTGAAAAAAGCCTTTGTCAACGCCTCAAAAGAAAAAGGCGTGCAAACAGTAGAGGTTGTGCTTGGAAAAGTGATTGGCGCGAAGTCGTATGAACTGAATGTCCCTGCTGAGTTTTTGACGAAGTCAGGGAAAAACAAGCAGATTCAGGTGGCAACCGAATTCGGAATTGTGACATTGCAAGGGCATATGCTCAGCAACGCAAAGCTGTCGGGCGCTGAAACGGTGACGCTGGCGATTGCAACCGGCATACCATTTGAAAATCGTCCAACGATTGAATTGAGCATTTTAGCAAACGGGAAAAAGGTTGATTATAACCATCCGGGCGCACCAGTAAAAGTGGTAATCCCTTATGAACCGACAGCAGAAGAATTGAAAAGCCCAGAAAAAATTACTGTCTGGTATATCGATGACGCCGGAAAACCGACACCTGTCACGACGGGACGCTATGATTCAAAATTAAACGGTGTGACATTTACAACAACGCACTTCAGACAATTTGCCGTCGTGTATGTGGATAAAGCACGGAATGAAGGAATTGGCGGTACAAGTGATATAAATCCCTCTGAAACTGAATAGTACAAGAGCTGAATCTTCAACTTGGCTTGTTGAAGGCCGGGGACCGGGTTTGCCAGTCAAGGGAAGGGAAATCCGCCCTGATCTGGAGACTCAGTCTGCAAGTTTATCGGCCCTCATTGAGACGCAAGGGCCATCACTCCTGCCTCTTGGTCAGCGGCTCTCATCGGCAGCCCGTCCACACTTTGGACGGGCATTTTTGTGTGATTTATAAAAATTATATCAAAAAGCAGAACTATTCTTGTAGGTATTCGTATATAAGGAGAATGTGCATGAAAGGGGGAGGACATATGGATAGAATTTTATCCGTAAAGGGGCTTGGGAAGTCTTTTAAGAACAAACAAGTTATCCGCGATATTTCCTTTGAAGTGAATAAAGGAGAAATCATGGCAATATTAGGGCCGAACGGGGCGGGAAAGTCGACTACAATCCGTAACATCATGGGGATTCTTTATCCAGATGAGGGATCGGTCAATTTTCACGATCTGCCGCCGGGAGAGATACCCCGGCATGAAATCGGCTATTTGCCAGAAGAGCGGGGGCTTTATAAAAATGTAAAAGTGATGGATATGATTCTCTATTTGGCGGAGCTGAAAAACTATCCGCAAAAGAAGGCCAGGGCCCGTGCAATGGACTACTTGGAGAAATTCGGATTGAAGGGAAAGGAAAAGGCGTCAGTGGAGGAGTTATCCAAAGGGATGGGGCAGAAGGTGCAATTTATCGGTTCCATTATCCATGAGCCAAAGCTGCTTATCTTAGATGAACCGTTTTCCGGACTCGACCCGGTCAGTCAGGAAGTGTTCAAAAAGGAGATTCGGAATTTGGCGGATCAGGGCACAGCCATTCTACTTTCTTCTCACCAGATGAATATGGTTGAAGAACTATGTGACAGATTGTACATGATTCACCGCGGCCAAAAAGTCATTTCCGGCTCGATCGGTGATGTGAAAAACGAATATGCTAATTTTAAATGTACGATCCGCGGGCATAATGATGCGGAAAGGCTTGCGGCCCTCCCGGAAGTTCAGCGTTATGAGGCGAAAGGCGATGTGTCAATTCTGTATTTGGATCCAGATGTGCAAGTTTCCAACTGGCTTCGCCAGCTTCCCGAAACAATCGACATCCAGGAGCTCTCGATCGACCGGATCTCCCTGCATGAGATTTTCATCGACGTAGCCACGGACGGCAAAGGATTAGAAGAAGAGAAAGGAGGAAGCCGGAATGAAGAATAGCCTGAAGGTGGCAAAGTGGGAAATAAAGCGTAATATGACGAACAAATCATTTATCATCTCTCTCATCATGACACCTGTCATTTTCGCGTTTTTCATGATTCTGCCAACTTTGTTTAACAAAGGGGATGATGCAAAAACGATAAACATGTATGTCCTTGATGAAATCGGCGTATTCGAACAGCTGGAAGGAATCGCCGGGTCCTATCAATTGGACTGGGATCTGAATAAAACCGATCTGTCAGAAAGTGAGATTGAAAGAAAGGTAAAAGAGGAGAAAAATACAGCGTATCTCGCTTTGACCGAATCAGCACTTGAACAGGGAGGAATTCACCTTTATAAAACGGATGATGTGAGCGACGATATCCTGTTTGAAGCGAGCGTACTCGAGGAGCCGCTGCGTCAATATCAAATACAAGACCTCCCTCTGCCGCCTGAGCAGAAAGAAGCACTGATTAAGGGGATGTCCATCCAACTGGTTTCTTCCGATGAGACAGGAGGAGAAGAATCTGAGGCCGGTTTTACAGAGGGAGAAGGGTTTAAACGAGCTGCGCCGGGAATCTTTGCAGGAATCATCTTATTTTCAATCGTCATGGCTGGAATGATGATCTTCACTTCGGCTTCGCAGGAAAAGAAAGAAAAGGTGGCGGAAATCATCCTTTCTTCCATTACACCGGTAGAACTGATGCAAGGGAAAATCATCGGGTATTTTGTCCTCGGCATCATCCAGGTGGCTGTAACGCTTGTATTCCTTATTCCGCTGCTCATTTGGAAAACCGGACTGCCGCTCCTTTCGTATATACTCGTGCCGCGGCTTGCCTTGCTGCTATTCATTGCACTTGCCGGCTACCTTCTGTTCGCGGCCATTTTCGTAGCGCTCGGTGCGACGGTAGAGGACATGACGTCGACAGGGAACTTCCAGAGCATGGTCATCATGCTGCCGTTTCTGCCTGCGCTCTTCATTGGGCCGCTGCTTGATAACCCGGATGGCTTGATCGCAAAAATCGGGACATTCATTCCCTTTACCTCACCTGCCATTCTCATCTTCCGCTTGTCGATGCTTGAAACGTGGCCATGGGTGGAAATTATCCTGGCACTCGTTGTCCTGCTCATCAGCATTTGGTTCATTATGAAACTCGCAGGGAAAATCTTCAAAATCGGCATCCTGATGTACGGAAAAAATGCAACGCCAAAAGAAATCTGGAAATGGATACGGGCATAACGGAAAGGACAGGCGGAAGCCTGTCCTTTTTGTGTGGGAGTTAGAGGTGGTAAGGACTCTCTAGAAATGACTAATGGCAATGTGCCCCTCGTCCGGTGAGCTGGAGTGCGAGGGTCACATAGAAGAGCCCAATGTGCCCCTCTGCAGGGAACCAGAGTGCGAGGGTCGCATAGAAGGCCCCACTGTGCCCCTCGTCGGGGAAACTGATCGCGAAGGTCACATAGAAGAGCTCTATGTGCCCTTCGTCGGGTGATCTGAAGTGCGAAGGTCACATAGAAGGCCCCACTGTGCCCCTCGTCGGGGAAACTGATCGCGAAGGTCACATAGAAGAGCTCTATGTGCCCTTCGTCGGGGAACCAGAGTGCGAGGGTCACATAGAAGAGCCCAATGTGCCCCTCGGCAGGGAACCAGAGTGCGAGGGTCACATAGAAGGCCCCAATGTGCCCTCGTCCGGGGAACTCGTGCGCATCGGTCACATTGAGGAGGAAGACCACATAAAAAAGGCGGGGCCTCAGCCCCGCCTTTTTCCTTAAAATGTGAAGTCGACTTCCTTTTGTTCTTGTTCTTCCACGCCTTGCATGTATTTGATGCGGCGCTGGGCAGAGGCTTGGCTCACTTGTTCGTCCGCATGGTAGGAGGAGCGAACGAGCGGACCGGCTTCACAATGGCTGAAGCCTTTTGCCAGGGCGATTTCCTTCAGTTCGGCGAATTCATCCGGATGGTAATAGCGTTCTACCATCAGATGCTTTTTCGTCGGCTGCAAATATTGGCCGATCGTCATGATGTCGACATTGTTGGCGAGCAGGTCATCCATCGCTTGGAGGATTTCTTCCTTTGTTTCGCCGAGGCCGACCATGATGCTCGATTTTGTCGGGGTGTTCGGTGAGACTTCTTTTACGCGGCGCAGCAATTCCAATGAGCGGCGGTAAGTAGCTTTCGCCCGGACTCTTGGAGTAAGGCGCTCGACGGTCTCGATATTATGGTTGAAAATATCTGGTCCGCTCGACATGAGAGTTGTCAGGCTTTCATAGTCGCCTTTCATATCTGACGGCAGAATTTCGATAGTACAGGTCGGAACGGCCCGGCGGATTGCCCGAACAGTTTCGGCAAAAACAGCTGCACCGCCGTCATTTAAATCGTCGCGGGCAACTGCTGTGACGACGACGTGCTTAAGATCCATGATTTTCACCGATTCCGCTACGCGTTCCGGTTCATTCCAGTCCAGTTCATTCGGCAGGCCTGTTTTTACAGCGCAGAAGCGGCAGGCACGGGTGCAAGTATCACCAAGAATCATGAATGTTGCCGTTTTTCTCTCACTCCAGCATTCGTGGATATTCGGGCATCTTGCTTCTTCGCAGACTGTATTGAGGCCTTTCTCGCGCATTAGTTTCTTCAGCCCGGTATAAGCTTCATTTGTATTGATTTTCGTTTTCAGCCATTCAGGTTTTCTGATGTATTCCTTTTTACGAGTTTGCATGGTTCAGCACCTTCCTCTCTCTCATATTCCACTCGTCCGACCGGTATTTCGTATCGGCGAGTTCATGGACTTCCTTCCATTGTTCCTCGGATAGCTCAAAAGGAATCAAATCTAATTCGAGCGCAGCTTTGAATCCTTCGGCAAACGCTTCGGCTGCCTGATCATATGTAATAGGGTTTTCGGACACTTCGTTCATCGTTGTTGCTTTATCCGAAAATGCATCTTGCTTCCTCTTTCTTATGTCTTCATTCGGAAACACGAACAGATCAAAAAGCATTTCCTGATTGATGGAGAATGGCAGAGAACCATGCTGCATCAGCACGCCTTTTTTCCTTGTCTGGGCATGGCCGGACAGTTTTTTTCCATCGACCAGCATTTCGTAGTCTGACGGTCTTTCAAAACAGACGGCGGTATGTTCCCTTTTGAACCTTTCGACCGGGATGGAGTAGTCCGCCCGGATACCGAGACGTTCAAAACCAGCCATGATGCCTTGCGAAAGCGTAAAATAGGCTTCCCGAATCGAGGCGGCGATATAAGGTTTGTCTTCAGAGACGACAACACTGTATGTAAGTTCATCATCATGCAGTACTGCGCTTCCTCCCGTCAATCTGCGGACAAACTGGCAATGATGCCGGGAGACGGCGGCCATGTCTATTGTTTTTTGGGCATTTTGAAAATGTCCGACGGATAAGGTCGGTTCGGACCAGCCGTAAAAACGCAGGATAGGCGGAATTTTTCCTTCGCTATGCCACATCAGCAGGCACTCATCCAGCGCCATATTGATGGCGGCCTCACAGTGTCCGGTGTGGAGCAATCCCCAAGTATCTTTCACAGTGTTCAGCTCCTTTTGCCTTGATGTTAACTCCCGCAGCCCGAAAAAGTATGCTGGCTTTTCGGGAGGGTGACTTTTTTCCACTTTCCTGCCAAGTCAGAAAATGATTGAGGCACTTCTTCCTGAATTTGGGTACAGCCCGAAAAGGAAGACGCCATCTCCATTATAGGAGATGGCGTTGTTGAAAACAATTATTTGAAGGCAAGGTTTGGAAGGAGTGGCAACCGAGAAGATTACTCGGTCTGGGGTGCGGGTCCATCGAGCCGCATTTCGATACCTGTTAATGCTTTGCCGATGAGAGACTTGATCTCATCATTGCCAAAGCCGGGAATCAATTCCCCGCTTTGCTCTTCCTTTTTGATTTTAGACACTTCCTTGTGCAGCCACTCCATCTTCCGATCAAGTTCGGCGGCCACCTTTGCGGAGTTCTTCAGCTCTTCAGCGAGATGCACGGGGATGTTTTTATCGTATTTATAGTAAATTTTGTGCTCCAAGCTTGCCCAGAAATCCATCGCGATTGTTCTGATCTGAATTTCCACATAGGTGTGCTCGGTGCGATCCGTCATAAAAATCGGGATTTGCAAGATCATATGCAGGCTTTGGTAACCATTCGGCTTCGGATTTTTAATATAATCTTTCACTTCTATTACCTCGATATCTTCCTGCTTTCCAAGCATTTCGGCAATTAGGTAGATGTCGGATATAAAGGAGCAGGTGATGCGGACGCCGGCGATATCCTTTATGTTTTCCCGGATGGCGTGAAGGGTGAAGTCGTAGCCCTTCCGTTTGATCTTATTCAATATACTTTCAGGTGATTTGACACGGGACTTCACGTGTTCAATCGGATTGTAGTCGTGGAGATAGTTGAACTCATCAGACAGGATATTAACCTTTGTATTGATTTCGTCACAAGCAAATTTATATGCCATCATAAAGCGGGTCAATTCTGTTCTCATTGATTTTAATTGGTTCAAATGTAAGTTTTCCTGGTTTTTCATGCTGTTACATCCTTTCATGCCCAAGGGTCATAGAGCAATTTTAGCATAATCAACGTTCAGGGCCGATGGACAAACTGAGAACTTTCCTTTTTTTTTGTTGCAATTTTTCTGAATATGGAATATAGTACATTACAACAGTAATGCACTACCGTTGAAGGGCGGGATTGATCTTCATGATCGAAATGGACGGATCGAAACCGATCTATGTACAAATATCTGAATGGCTCGAGAACGAAATCATTAGCGGAAATTTTAAAGAAGGCGGCAAGGTTTATTCACAGTACCAGCTTGCGGATCTGTTCACGATCAATCCTGCAACAGCCGCCAAGGGGCTGAATCTGCTGGCGGATGAGCAGATCCTCTATAAGAAGCGCGGCTTGGGAATGTTTGTGGCAAAAGGCGCGAAGCAGCAAATATTGGACAGGAGGAAGAATGAAACGTTGAAAGAGTTGATTGAGGAACTGGTCAGCGAAGCCATGAGATTGAATGTCGAAGAAGAAGAACTAGTCACCATGGTAAAAGAAGCAAGCAAGAGGAGGGGAAAAGAATGAATGCGGTGGAATGCAAGGGAGTGACAAAAAAGTACGGCAGGAAGAAGGCACTGGATGAGTTGGACTGCATAATCGGCGAAAACAAGTTGATCGGATTGATCGGAAGAAACGGAGCGGGGAAGACGACATTGCTGAAGCTCATTTCCGGATTCCTCCGGCAGACTTCTGGTGAAATTCGTGTTTTTTCCCGTGAGCCCTATGACAGTTTATATGTCGCTGCCAACCGAATTATGATGGATGATAGAGTCTCATTCGCGCCGGCTCTAACGCTTGAAGACATCCTTTTCTCGGCGGAGGATTTTTATCCGAACTGGAATCGTGATTTGGCATGGGGTTTGTTCTCGCACTTCTCCTTGGCGAAAAAACAGAATTATGACAGTTTGTCAAAAGGGATGAAAAGTACGTTCAATATGATTATCGGCCTTTCCGCAGGATGCGCGCTCACGATCTTCGATGAGCCGACAACAGGAATGGATGCTGCATCCAGACAGGATTTCTACAGGGCGCTGTTAAAGGACTATATCGCCCGCCCGCGGACAATCATCATCTCCAGCCATCATTTGAATGAGGTAGAGGATCTGCTTGAAGAAGTGATTCTCCTGAAGGAAGGGAAGGTTCGTCTCCATCTGCCCGTCTCTGAAATGAAAGAGTGGGCGGTCGGTGTCCAGGACCATACTGGCGCAGCGAAAGGGTGGCTGGCGGGCAAGGCAGTGCTTCATGAACGGAAAGTCGGGCCGGCGGGCTGGCAGGCTGTTGTCAGAAATGACTTTTCTGCTGATGAATGGCAGAGAGGCAAGCAGTCGGGTCTCAAGTTCACCACCATCAGTGCTGAGGAGCTCAGCATTTATTTAACGGATGACGGAAGAGGGGGAATCGACGATGTCTTTGCATCAAATGAGCCTGTTTGAAGCGGTAAAAAAGCAATTTTCATATAAAATGAAGTCGCAGATTAGCATATTCGGTTCGCTCATCCTGCTTCAGTTGCTGGGTCTCCTGTTTACTCAAGGTTTTACAGGATCTAGCAGTTCAGGCAGAGGTTCACATACAGTTTATACGGAAATCTATTCGAGTGACGTGAGCATTATTTTTACAATACTTTGGGTTTTTGTGACGGGCGTTTACTTGACGACAAAAGCAGTCCGATATGATGATTTTGCCTTTATCTCGAATCGGCTGAGCAGCACAGTTGCGAATGTGTTTTTCCTGCTGACTGCAAGCGTGATCGGGGGAGTATCGGCATTTCTCTCCGGATACCTTGCCAAACTATATTATTTCTGGGATAAGTCGGACATCATTACACTGACCGGCAGCAGTATCGTGAGAGCACCGCTTGAATTCATAATCGGAATTGCGGCGGCGGGCCTGTATATGTTTTTCTTCAGTGCGCTCGGCTATTTGATCGGAATGCTTGTCCAGTGGAGCAAACTGTTCATCTTTATCCTTCCGGCAGCCCTGCTTACATTTTTGGCCCTGATGGGGAGATACGGATATGAGCAATTTCTTCTGTCTATACCGGCATTCCTGTTTAAAGAATCGTCCCTGCTGCTTTTCTTCATTAAAATAATCATTCTTTCCTTCTTGTTTTTTGCCGGAGCACAAATGGTATCCAAGAAACTGGAGGTGAGACTGTGAGCATTCTCGTGACCTTATTGCCAATCATCGTTATGTTGGTTTTGTTGTTTCTCATTTGGAGCGGAATTAAAAAGGCGGGGAAAAATCTTTTTAACAATAGAAGAATAATGATCGGAATCTTCGTTCTTTATGCCGTCGTCCTTGTCATTTGTGCAATTGGGGTGGAGGCGCTCAGTGAGGATGACCAGCCGGTACCCGTAAATATGAAGAATGCAGAAAAACGGATTGACAGGTTCAATAAATTGATCCGCGAAGGGAACACCGAGGCAGCCGGGAGCAGCTGGCTGCGGAAAGAATGGGAATTCCAACTGCCAGGGGATGAACTTGTGTTGAAAACACCGATTGGCCTGCAAACAGACGATATTATCGTAGAGCAGCTGGAAGAAGAAGGGGAAAATATCAAAGTGAGCTACTATTCCTATGCCGTCAATGGGGGGCTCGATTATACCGAACAGCTGCCAGTACCCGAAATTGAAATGACAGGAAATGAACTGCGGCTACTCGGTTCTTCGGAACAGGTTCAAATTAGCATGACGATGTTCAAGAAAGAGTTTCCAATCTCTCAATTCACAGGCAGCGGCTTCTTTGTCGACGTGAAGGAAACAGAAGTGATCTATCTGCAAATCCCCCGCAATGTCACGATTAACAATGAAGGGACTGTTTATTTGGAGTATGTTGGTCAATGATTTTTCCGAAAAAACGGTTGCCCGGGTCTTCAATTGGCCATCCTGCTAGAGAAAAATAAAATGCAGGAGGTACTACAATGAAAAGATTTATCATTGCCGGCGGGTGTGCGGTACTGCTGCTAGGTGGATGCAGCTCCGCCAGTAAGCCGAAAGCGGAGGAAGAAGCAGTGCCCAGTGCGGCTCAGGAAAAGATTGAGGCGCCGCTTTTAAACAATGAAGGAAAACAGGCAGGTACGGTCACATTGTCTGAAGCGGGCGAAGGGGTCAAAATTTATGTGAAGGCCGAGGGTTTCTCGGGTGGAGAGAAGGCGATCCACATTCATCAAACCGGCGTCTGTACACCGCCTGATTTCACTTCAGCCGGACCTCACTTTAATCCGGAAAAGAAGGAACACGGCTTCGACAACCCGAAAGGTTTCCATGCCGGTGATCTGCCGAATATCCCGGTTGAAAAGGATGGGAAAATTGAGCGCGAAATTATCGCTCCTTCTGTCACTCTCAAAAAAGGAGCGGCAAACTCCCTTCTAGATGAGGATGGAAGCGCGGTTGTGATCCATGCGGGTCCTGACGATTATAAAACTGATCCGGCCGGGAACTCGGGAGAACGGATCGCCTGCGCTGCATTCGGACAAAATGAATAAGTGAAACAGCTGCAAGCTGCTGCGACAACTCAGGAATTGTTGCAGCAGCCCTTTTTTTATTTTCGATTCTATCGTACAATTACTTTTCAGAAAAGTCGGTCGAGGGGGGAGGGTTTGAATGAAGAGAGTCATGGTAATCGGCATATCGCCGGGTACAGGCAAATCCACTTTTGCCAGACGGCTTGGTGAATCTATTAATATACCTGTCTATCATCTCGACTCCTATTTTTGGAAGCCCGGTTGGCAAGAGGCAGGGAAAGATGAGTTTCTCGAGGCACAAAGGAGAATCACGGCAAAAGAAGGATGGATCATTGAAGGGAATTATTTTTCCACCTTTGAGGAGCGGGTTCCCGCTGCAGACACGCTTATCTATCTGGAAATGCCGCTCACAGTCTGCTTGTATCGTGCTGTAAAAAGAAGATGGCAATACAGGGGGAGAACGCGTGAGGACATGGCACCCGGTTGCCCGGAAAAGCTTGATTGGGAATTTCTCCGCTATATCCTCACGACGTATCGCCCTCGCAAAGAAAGGTTGGCCGGTCAGTTTAAACAGTTGAAAGATCAATATCCGAACCTCGAGGTCATTGAGCTAAAGGGAAGACAGGCCATCAGGATGTACTTGGAAGAAGCCAGAAGCCGGAATCATCAGTAGAATTGATTCCGGCTTCCTCTTATTCCTTTTTTATAGCCACTGCCGTTTCATGGGTCTGGCGGACAAAGTTATGAATCTGCAAATGCTTATCGGCGAGCATTGCGAGATTCGCATTCATCTCTTCCAAAGCCGCACTGCTTTGTTCCACAATTGAAGCAAATTCAGTTGTTGTATCATGAATCACTTGTGAATCTTCCTGTATATTCGTGGACATGGTTTGGAAGCGGGATAGCTCATTTTTGAGTTCTTTCATGGCATCAATAACAAGCATAAACTGTTTGGCTGTATCAGTAGAGGCATCCACCCCTTTGAGAATACTATCGGTGCTCGTTTTTAATATATGGTCCGTTTCCTTCGTCACTTGGTGCACTTCATCAAGATTCGTGCGGATTTGGGCGAGTGTTTCATCGGTAAGCGTCGACAATTTACGGATTTCCTCAGCTACGACAGCGAAGCCTTTTCCCGATTCTCCTGCTCTCGCTGCTTCGATCGAAGCATTTAAAGATAGTAGATTTGTTTGCACGGTGATCGCTTGAATGGCTGATGCCATCTCATTGATGCCAGCTAATTTTCCGGTTAGGTTGCTAAAGGAATGATTGAGCTGGACGAGAAGGGATTGGACGCTGCCCATTTCAACTGTCATCTCATCCATACTTTTTGCGCCGCGTCCGGCCTGATGCTGTGCCTGTTGGGCATTCGCCACAATACCTGTCAATTCATGGGCAAAAGTGTGGATGGCCCTGTTCGTCTGTTGCGCTCTCTCCGCAATGGAAGCGATTTGGTCAGCCTGGCGCTGCCCTCCAATGCTCACCTCATGGACTGCTTTCAGCATTTCCTCCTGCGCAGCCTGGTTGGCCTTGGATAGTTCCGAAATTGAATTCAAGTTTTCAATAATATGTGAAACGCCGTTCCCAAGGAGTGCGCGCTGGCTGGCTTCGAGATCCGCCCTTTGCCCATTTTCCTGGACAAATTGCTGGACTTTTTCAAATACGAGGCGACTTTGCCTGATTTGCAAAAACAAAGCGAAGAATAGAAGCAGTACGACAAGCAGCAGGTTGCCGCGATTTGCAGCCATTTCCTCCTCATTGGGATAACCGCTGAGAAATGCGAATAACACAGAAAGCGCGAGTACACCCCCGTATACCATCACTTTCCGATCTGCATGGATACTGGCAATGCCGATTGCAAAAAAAACGATAGCAAGCGTCGTCATCGATGGCGGGCTGATCAGGGCGCTAACAATTGTTGCTCCGGCAAGAACTGTCAAAATAATAAAAGGGAAAAGGCGGGAAATAAAACCGTAGTTTTTCCGGGCGAGAAGATAGAAAATGAGAGAGATTGTAAAGGCAGCCCCAAAGCTCGCTGTCTTTGGCCATTCTTTCTGTGTCAGCAAATAAAACAAAAGCGTCAGGCCTGCAGAAATCTGAAAGGCTGTAAATAGGATTGTATTTTTATTCTGCCAATCTCTTTTGATTAACTCCTCAACACTGTTCATTGTGCAGCCCCCATATTTGAATGATCAATCATTCATAATTTACCATAAAAGGAAACGGGCAGTAAAGAGGGGAGGGGAAAATTGTACTGGGTCCCGAAAAGGAAAAATGGCAGGCATCTTGGATAAAGATGCCTGCCATTTTAAATCGATATGATTAGACCAAAAGCCATTTGTGCTGACGGTCTCTTGTTTTTTCTTCGCCTTTATGGTTGATTTTAACTGTATAAGGCTTCAGTTCAGGCAATTTTGCGCCTTTTTCCACTTCTACACGTTGAGCTTCCTTGATTTTTCCGCCGCCGTGTCCTACTTCTACATAAGTGCCAGCAACTGGTGCTGCTTCACCGGATTTAACGAATTGATTCATAGAAAATACCTCGCTTTAATTTTATTCCATTCCACATAAAGAGATTATAACAAATTCCTGTAGAAAAAGGTAATGGAAGCGCAAAAAAATTAAAGTTTTCATCATAATGTACGTGTTTCCAATCGAAGTTTAGGAGTTTAAAGGTCACATGTCTCCTTTTTGAAGTGAATTGTTTACCCCGGCAAACAATGTTTGAAGGGATTGAATTTGATGAATAGCGACAAGATTATTGCTGTAGACCCACTAGAATGCAGCTTGGTATGATAATTATACATACGGGGGACAGTATTTTTCTCCAAAGTATGGGAGGAAGACGAATGGAAGAAAGATTGAAAGATTTAAAGCTCGGTGAAAAAGGGGCTATGCTAAGCATTGCTGTCTACCTGTTCTTGTCAGGGGTAAAATTATTTGTTGGGCAATGGGCAAATTCCCATGCCATGCAGGCGGACGGGTTAAATAACATGACAGATATCATTGCATCTGCTGCAGTATTGATCGGACTCAGAATTTCACAACGACCTGCCGACAAGGATCATCGATATGGGCATTGGAAGGCAGAAGCGGTTGCTTCAATGGTTGCCGCGTTCATTATGGTGGCCGTAGGAATTCAAGTATTGCTGAATGCTGCTGATTCTGTCATGAACGGGAAAACCGTGACTCCAGACATGTTGTCCTTATGGGTAGGGCTTGCAAGTGCGGTGATTATGTATGGGGTATACCGCTATAACCTGAAGCTGGCACGGAGGATACGGAGCCAGGCAGTTTTGGCGGCCGCGAAAGACAATCTTTCCGACGCGTGGGTGAGCATCGGAACTGTGGTGGGTATTGCAGGCTCGCAGTTTCATCTACCCTGGCTTGACCCGATCACCGCTGTAATTGTTGGTCTCCTAATCTGTAAAACAGGCTGGACGATCTTCAGAGAAGCTTCCCATGACCTGACGGATGGATACGATGAGGAACGTCTTGAGACATACAAGGAAACAATTTCGGAAGTGCCGGGAGTGGAGAGGATCAAAGACATTCGTGCACGAAAGTATGGCAGCAATTCTGTGGTCGATGCGGTAATCTTCGTAGATCCGTCATTGAATATCAGTGCGGCTCACGCTATTTCCAGTCGAGTGGAGGAACGACTGATTGAAGACTTTGATGTGTTCGAAGTCCATGTCCATGTGGAGCCGGAGGGCGAGAAAAAAGACTGCAAATAAGGCCGCAGCTGCAATGGCAGCGCGGCCTATTTTGATGATGAGATGCCGGTATCAGTCGTCCTGTAAATGAACTTCAACCGTTTCCCTGATTTTTTTTGCCGCTTCCCGGACATCCGGGGCAGCTGCAATCGCGGAGATAACGGAAACACCGCTTGCGCCAGCCCGGATGACAGGCGGGGTGTTTGCAGCTGTCAGCCCGCCGATTGCCGTGATCGGCAAATCCGGATAACGTTTGTGAATCTGGCCGAGCACAGTTGTCCCGGCAGGCTTTTTCGCATCTTCTTTTGACGGTGTCTCATAAATGGGGCCGACACCAACATAACTTGCCCTCCATGATATAGCATGATCTGCTTGCGTCAGGTTATGGACGGACAGCCCGGCGAGTTTCCCTTTGTCGATAAAGCGGGGAACCCAGATATCGGGGGAGTCTTCCTGGCCGACATGAATGCCGTCAGCATCAAGCTCCATGGCAAGTTCGGGATCATCATTGACGACAAATGGGATGCTATATTGCCGGCAAAGTGTCTGGCACTCTTGGGCAAACAGCTTCTTATCCGTTCCGGTTAAAGCATCTTTGCCTTTTTCGCGGAATTGGAATAGGGTGATCCCGCCTTTTAGCGCTTCCTCTAAAATATACAGGGGATCACGGCTCCCGGCCTGGTTGGAGCCCATAATGAAATAGCAGGCTAAAAGTGAGCGGACGTCCCTAATTTGTGTGGATGGCATCTTTAATTTCTACCCCCTGATCAATAGCTTGCCGGTGTCCCCAGTGGTTCGTCGGGCCATGTCCATGTCCGATCCCTAGTCCATTTGAAATGGCGGCTTGGATAAAAACTTTCGCATCCTTAACAGCGTCCGGTACTGGAGCACCTGCAGCGAGCCGGGCTGTAATGGCAGCTGAAAAGGTGCAGCCTGTTCCATGTGTATCCTTCGTATCAATTCTCGGTGAAACAAGATAAAACTGCCGGCCGGTCCTGTCAAGATATAGATCAGCTGCTGATTCTTCGTCGTTCAAGTGGCCGCCCTTTAGCACGACGGCTTGAACGCCGAGCGTGAGAATCTTTTCGGCCGCCTGGATCCTTTCGCTTTCTGACAGAATCGGCATGCCCGTGAGCAATTCTGCCTCGGGAATGTTGGGTGTCACCATGTCAGCGACTGGCAGGAGCCGGTTTACCAACGTGTCCACTGCTTCTTCCTGCAGGAGAGGCTGGCCTCCTTTCGCAATCATGACGGGATCGACGATGACGTTTGGCCATCGATAGCGCCCAATCGCCTGTACAGTTTCCTCGATCAGGCCAGCATTGAATAGCATCCCAGTTTTTAAGGCGCCTATTTGGAAATCCTCACCGATTGCATCCAGTTGCTTGCGCAGGGCAACCCGTTCCATCGGATAAACCCCGCTTACTCCCAATGTGTTCTGCGCGGTGACAGCTGTCAGGGCAGAGGTGCCGAATACGCCAAGCTCCTGGAAAGTTTTCAAATCTGCTTGGATGCCGGCCCCGCCGCCGCTGTCCGATCCGGCAATCGTCAATCCAATGCTCGTCATGACAGCACCGCCTTCTCTACTGTGACCCGTGCCGCCTTTTCAATTGCTTCAGGAGTAATGGAGTAAAGCGAGTTCAGGAAATGCGGGATGAAATCTCCCGGACCTTCTGAACGGGCTGCCGCTTCTTCTCCCGCGATGCCATATGCGGCGAGTGCTGTCACAGTTCCCGCAAATGGATCGTCCGCTATGCTGATGAAGGCGCCTGCGACACTGCTCAACAAACAGCCGGAGCCGGTGACAGACGGGAGAAGCGGGCTTCCGTTCTCTACTTCTGCATAGGACCGGCCGTCCGTAATGATGTCCGTTTCCCCGGTTACGGCAACGATGGTCTCATATTTCAGCGCTATTTTTCTAGCCAGATGCCCAATATCGAGATTACCTTCTCCGGCATCAACGCCTTGCGCTTCCCATTTCGCTCCGGCAATTGCCGCGAGTTCTCCGGCATTGCAACGGATCAGCGCCAGCTTGACCTTCCCGATGATCGACATTGTTGTGGCTTTACGGAAGGAGGAAGCGCCTGCTCCGACAGGGTCCAGCACTACCGGGACTCCATTTTGATTGGCTCCTTTCCCGGCAAGAATCATTGATTTTACCGTTTCTTCCGACAATGTGCCAATGTTCAGTGACAGGCAGGAAGAGATGCCGGCAATTTCAGCTGACTCTTCCGCAGCTTCAGCCATGACAGGGGAAGCGCCAAGGGCGAGCAGGCCATTTGCCTGAAAGTTGGCGACAACATAATTGGTAATACAGTGGATGAGCGGATTGCGGGAACGCAGTTCGCTAATTAGTTTCGGTTGAAGCATCAGTTACGCCCTCCCTTCAGCGAGAACATCAGTGCATACACGCCAATTTTGCTGTTTCCAAGCCATCTCCCAAAAATTCCACTCATAATAGCTGCTCTTTTTGAAATGCTCTTTCAATAGCAGACGCTTTTCAGGTGAGGCGGCTTCGGCGAGCTCATTCATCCGGTTGATCTGCTCCTTCACTTTTTCAGCAAACCATTCGGATCCATAAGTCCCGATCCACCGTTCATAGATCGGGTGTCCAGGTTTTGCATCCTTCAGCCTTTCGCCAATCTCATAATAGAGCCAATAGCAAGGGAGGAGGCCGGCGAGTATTTCTGCCAGGTCCCCATCAGCACAGCGGTATAAATGGGATACATAGGCATACGCATTTGGAGCTGGTTCAAACTCTTTCAGCTCCTGTTCTGTCACATCGAGCAGGGTCATGAAGGATTCATGCAGGCTCAGCTCGGCTTCACAAGTGGCAAGCGCATGCTCTGCAAACGCCTTTGTCACGGCAAGATCCGGAGATTTGGCAGCCCCGTAAGCCTGTACTTTGGCAAAGTGGCTTAAATAATAGGAATCTTGTTTCACGTAAAACCGGAAAGTATCGAGCGGCAAAGTACCGTCCGCAATCCCTCTCACAAACGGGTGGGTAAAGCTCGCCTCCCACAAATCATTGCATTCTCTGCGTACTTCTTCACAGAAAGTCAACACGTCATCCCCTTTTCCAAAAATAGTCGATCGGGATAAAGGGCAGAGGAAGGAGGATAAAAAAAGCTGCTCCCCCTGAAAGAACGGGAAGCAGCATTATGCTTGAAAAAAATATGCGCCTCCACTTCCCTACGCTGGTATCATCCAGATCAGGTTCCAAGGGTCCGCGCCTCACATGCGCGTCTCAGCCTTTCATAAAGGCTCCCCCAGCGGTTTGACAAAAAGATGAAATTGTCCTCTTGAGTATATCATATAGAAAGATTTCAGTAAATTTTCTTACGCATCTTGTTTGGACAATCCGAATATTGAAACTTTTTTAGTCTATAATCAGTAAAAGAACAAATGGATGGCAGAGGAGGAGATGGAATTGGATTTTCATTATGGCGGCTTTACCTTTGTTGAATTTTTGATGCCACTGATGTTTTTGCTAGTATTCGGGCTTATTCTTTTTTCGATTATCAGGTCAGCGATCCAAGGTGCAAAAAATCGTAACTCTCCCCGACTGACTGTTCCGGCAATCGTGTCTGCCAAAAGAGCAGAAGTGAGTGGGGGGGCAGGAGATATGATGGCTTCCACGGACTATTATGCCACGTTTGAAGTGGAGAGCGGAGACCGCTTGGAATTCGCGGTCAATGGGAAGGAATACGGCCAGCTTGCGGATGGGGACATTGGGAATCTAACGTTCCAAGGGACTCGGTTTATTGGCTTCTCCAGAACGGGGAAAGCAGGTTCAAATTCTTGACAGAAGCTCCTCTCGTAAGGAAAAATATAGGGTGATAGTAAATATTCTGAAAATGGGGCTGATAAAATGAAGTATCGCAGACTGGGACGAACAGGTTTGAAAGTCAGTGAAATCAGCTTGGGCAGCTGGCTTACATATGGAAAGTCAGTTGAAGATAATACTGCCGAAAAGATTATACATAAAGCATATGATCTTGGAATCAACTTCTTCGACTCCGCGAATGTTTATGAGCGGGGCGAGGGGGAGCGGGTAATGGCCAAGGCCCTTAAAGCATTTCCCCGCGAGTCATATGTAATCACTACAAAAGCTTTCTGGCCGATGGGAGACCTGCCGAACGATCGCGGGTTGTCACGCAAGCATGTATACGAACAGGTCAACAACAGTTTGAAGCGGATGGAGCTTGATTATGTCGACATTTTTTATTGCCACCGCTATGACCCTGAGACGCCGGTCGAAGAGACATTGCGCGTCATCGACGATCTGATCCGTCAAGGGAAGATCCTGTATGCGGGTGTTAGTGAATGGAGTGCAGCGCAAATCGAGGAAGCGGTCGGCATCGCTGATAAGTATTTGCTGGACCGGATTGTCGTGAACCAGCCGCAATATAACATGCTGAACCGATATATCGAAAAAGAGGTGATCCCGGTTTCAAGCAAATATGGAATCGGTCAGGTCGTCTTTTCTCCGCTTGCGCAAGGAATGCTGACAGGTAAATACAAAGGGGGAAAAATCCCTGAAAACAGCCGGGCGGCCAATAATTCAATCAATTCCTCGGTGAAGAACTTCCTTACTGCGGAAAATTTCAATCGAGTCGAACGTCTGCAAGGATTGGCTGAGGAGCTGGACACAAGCTTGCCATCGCTTGCCTTGGCATGGATTCTTCGCCAAGACAACGTCGCGAGCGCTCTTGTTGGTGCCAGCAAGCCGGAACAGATCGAGGATAACGTCAAAGGAAGCGAGCTTAAGCTGCAGCAAGACGTGATCGATAAAATCGAGGATATTTTAAAGTAATATGAAAAGGTGAAGAGGCTGGGACAAAACCCCCTCTAATCTGAAAAAAGCCGGCGAAATTTTACGATGAGTAAAATTTCGCCGGCTTTAATTGTCTTTCATGAAAGATAAGGACCACTTCTGATAAAATTAAGTCACCACAACAAAATATTAC
>NZ_JBWBKF010000048.1:0-52348 GCF_057657925.1 Lederbergia sp. B243.17 | reverse complement strand
CGAAGAAGCAAAAGGCGCTTTCCAGCCTTTAACTTCTTTGGGCTTACGACCTCGAGCCTCTATCGCCCGGAGCCGGATAATACCTAAGTGCGGAGGGCGATTGGTCAGAGGTGACAAGCGTAAGAACGAAGAAGCAAAAGGCGCTTTCCAGCCTTTGGCTTCTTTGGGCTTACGACCTCGAGCCTCTATCGCCCGGAGCCGGATAAACCTAAGTGTGGAAAGGGCCTGCTTAGCCCCGACAAGCATAAGGTGAATGATGAAGAAGGTGCTTTCCAACCTTCCTCATCATTTGACTTATGACCTCGAGGGGCTGGCCCTTGGAACCGGATAATACCTAAGTGCGGAAAGGGCCTGCTTAGCCCCGACAAGCATAGGGACGAAGAAGCAAAAGACGCCGATTGCCTTCCTCCCGGCTTGGCTGATGACCTCAAAAATAGAAAAGACAGTCACGAACTGTCTTTTTTGTGTATTTTGTAAATATGACTATAGACCCAGTTAAATTTTGTATATAATAGAGAGATAAGGAGGATGTGTGATGAATATTCTTTTCGTTTGTACAGGCAACACATGCAGAAGCCCGATGGCGGAAGCGATATTCAACCATTTGTCCGGAGGCCGGGCGAAGGCAGAATCAGCAGGGCTGTTCGCGGCAGAAGGACAGTCGGCGTCAGCCCATGTATCTGCTATTTTCGAAGAAGAAGGGATCGTTCATGCCCACCGATCGAAAAGTGTCCGGGAAGAGGCGATCCGGCAGGCTGACTATATTTTCGCCATGACAGGAAGCCATAAAGAATCCTTAATGAGATCTTGGCCAGGAGCGGCGGATAGAATCTTCACTTTGAAGGAATTTGTTTTGGAAGACAGCGGGAACCAGGATGTGATCGATCCGTTCGGCGGAAATGCAGCGGTATATAAACAAACTTATGAAGAGCTGGAAGAACTAATCAAACAATTGATTAAGAAATTAGACTTAGAGCACAATGAGCCAGCGGATAAATGAGATGAAAAGATGAGTGGATAAGGGAGAGTAGCAATGAGAGAGAGAAAACGGTACTCGTTCAGTTTGCAAAAAAAGGTAGTATTACTGACGACAGCACTGGCATTGATTACATATTCGACGAGCGGGGTTTTTATCTATTTCATCTACCCGATGCTGGCCGATCGTTTTAGTGAGGTGCATTTCGTCATTGGCACGCTGCTGCTCGGCATCATCTGGTCGGGCATCCTTGCCTATTTCGCTGCGTTCTTCATCACCAAACCGCTGCACCGGATTGAACAGGCAGCGATCAGGGCAAGTGAAGGGGACATCAGTATGGATGTGGCAGTGACTGCATCAGATGATGAGCTGAGAGCGGTCGGTCAGGCATTTAATCATATGCTTGGAAGTCTGAGGAATATGGTTATTCGTATTGAGGAAAATTTTCAGCATACCAATGAAAAGGTGATTGCCATTTCAGGCAAGTCGCTGAAGGCGATGGAAGAGGCGGAAAACGCTGCGCATACGATTTCAGAAATATCGGGGGGCGCGGAAAGCTCAGCGGCAGCCATTCAGTCAACGGCCGAGTCAGTCGAAGATATTACGAGAATTGCTGAAGAAGTCCAAGGCCAGGCGAGGGCTTCTGAAGCGCTCTCTGTCCATATGGTGCAGGATTTGAATGAAAGCAGGGAAATTGTCCAGTCGCTCGTCGGCGGCATCGAAAAGCTGGCAGCGGGGAATGAGGAGTCATTGCAGGCGGTCCGCAGGCTGGAGGAAAACGCCAATCAGGTCGGGAAGATTATCCAGCTTGTCGGAGACATCGCAAGCCAGACAAATCTGCTTGCCTTGAATGCATCAATTGAAGCGGCTCGCGCAGGTGACCATGGGCAGGGATTTGCAGTTGTCGCAGAAGAGGTGAGGAAGCTTGCCGATGAAAGTGCGACCGCAGTAAAAGGGATTTCCGGACTTGTCCAGTCAATCCAGCTTGAAGTCGGAAATGTCGTAGAGCAGATCACATCCCAAGTCGGAAGCGTAAATGAAGAAGTGAGAAAAGGAACACAAACAAATGAAGCGATTGCCGAAATGACAGAGACAATCCATCAGGTCGCTGAGGCTGTCAAGACGATTACGGTTCTCGTCGACCGCCAGATGGAAAGCGTCCATCAGACATCATTGCAGTCACAAGAGGTCGCGGCGATTGCTGAAGAAACATCTGCAGGAGCTGTTGAAGTAGCTGGAACAACGAAAAAACAGGCACAAGACATGGGGGAAATCAATCAGATTGCCAGCGAATTAAAAGACCAGGCCATCAAATTGAAAGACACCATCTCCCGTTTCCATTTATAATGAAGGCAGGCTGAAAGAAGCCTGTCTTTTTTTCAATAGAGGACAAGCTTGCAAATGATGAGGGAGGAATGGAAGATGAAAGTAATTTTGGCATCGGATCACGGCGGGCTCCATATCCGCGAAGAAATAAGAGGGCTGCTTGAAGACTTGGGTATTGAATATGAAGATATCGGATGTGACTGCACAACCTCCGTCGATTATCCGGATTATGCTCTGCCGGCAGCTGAGCGGGTTGCTTCCGGAGAATTTGACCGCGGTATTCTCATTTGCGGAACAGGGATCGGCATGAGTATTTCCGCCAACAAGGTGAAAGGGATCCGCTGTGCTTTGTGCCATGACATCTATAGCGCGAAGATGACAAGATTGCATAATGACACCAATATGCTGGCAATGGGTGAAAGAGTCATTGGTGCCGGATTGGCGAGGGAAATTGCGGAAACATGGCTGAAAACGGACTTTGAAGGCGGACGCCATGCAACTCGCATCGGCAAAGTCGCAGAGTATGAAAACAAGCATTAAAGGACGGAGCCGGGGTGCGGCTTTCCCGGCCCTGCCCGTATCCTGTGTATGATGGGCTACAGAAAGGGGGATGACCGGAATGACTGCATCACTTGAAGAATGGCGCCGCCAGCTTGCTGATGCCTTAAAAGCATTCGGGGAGCAGGTAAAGCTTCGGCCCGGCCAGGTGTTTGTCGTCGGCTGTTCGACTTCCGAAGTGGCCGGCCAGAAGATTGGGACCGCCGGTACGGAGGAAATAGCTGAGATGATCTACCTGGAGCTCGTCCGCTTTACAGAACCGCTCGGTGTGAAGCTTGCCTTCCAATGTTGTGAGCACCTGAACCGGGCGATAGTGACCGATCGGAAGACTGCTGAGGCACAATGCGGAGAAGAAGTGACCGTTGTACCTGTCCGGACGGCGGGCGGTGCAATGGCTGCTTACGCCTTCAATCATGTAAAGGATCCGATCGTTATCGAATTTGTAAAGGCGGATGCAGGGATTGATATCGGAGATACGTTCATCGGCATGCATCTAAAGCATGTTGCCGTACCTATTCGGACAGGGATTCAGGAAGTTGGCTCCGCTCATGTAACAATGGCGGCAACAAGGCCAAAGCTGATCGGCGGTGCAAGGGCTGTGTATGAACGGGACAAATGGAACAATCAATGCACGTGAACGAGCTGTTTTCCGGAAAAATGAGAGGAATTCCATACAATCAGCCGATAAAGCTATCAGATTGTTCAGGTTTTTACCTCTGAACTGGATTGGCATCCACTTCTCTTCGTGTTAGAATGAGAGGGACTTAACATACGAAAATTTGGCGAATGGATGAGGGGGAGCAGAATGAGCAAAATTGCGCAAGAAGACAAACAGGTGTACCAAGCAATTCAGAATGAGTTGAACCGCCAGCGGACAAAAATCGAATTGATTGCATCCGAGAACTTCGTCAGCGAAGCGGTCATGGAAGCACAAGGCTCCGTCATGACGAATAAATATGCTGAAGGCTATCCGGGGCGACGCTATTATGGCGGCTGTGAATTTGTGGATGACGTCGAGAACCTGGCACGCGACCGGGCGAAAGAGATTTTCGGCGCAGAACATGTTAACGTACAGCCCCATTCCGGCGCTCAGGCGAATATGGCCGTGTATTTTACGGTTCTTGAGCAGGGGGACACGGTTCTCGGGATGAACCTGTCGCACGGCGGTCACTTGACGCACGGCAGCCCGGTCAACTTCAGCGGTGTCCAATACAATTTTGTCGAGTATGGTGTTGATGAAAAAGACCATCGGATTAATTATGAAGATGTTCGCAAGAAAGCGTTGGAGCATAAGCCAAAACTGATTGTCGCCGGTGCGAGCGCTTATCCGCGATCAATTGATTTTGCCAAGTTCCGTGAAATCGCCGATGAAGTCGGAGCGCTATTAATGGTCGACATGGCCCATATCGCCGGACTTGTCGCTGCAGGTCTGCATCCGAACCCGGTTCCGCATGCGGATTTCGTCACTACAACTACTCATAAAACTTTGCGCGGACCGCGTGGAGGCATGATTCTCTGCAAGGAAGAATATGCGAAGAAGATTGATAAAGCTGTTTTCCCTGGACTCCAAGGCGGACCGCTTATGCACGTAATCGCTGCAAAAGCTGTTTCCTTCAATGAAGCCCTGTCCGACGATTACAAAGTGTATATCCAAAACGTCGTCGACAATGCGAAGCGTCTCGGCGAATCGCTTAAAAAAGAAGGCATCGACCTCGTCTCCGGCGGTACGGATAATCATTTGCTGCTGCTTGATGTCCGCTCACTTGGGCTGACAGGCAAAGTGGCGGAAAAAGTGCTTGATGACGTAGGCATCACTGCCAATAAAAATACAATCCCGTTCGATCCGGAAGGCCCGTTCACAACGAGCGGCGTCCGCATCGGAACACCTGCCGTCACTTCCCGCGGATTCGGCGTGGAAGAAATGGACGAAATTGCATCCCTTATTGCCATGGCATTGAAGCATCATGAAGAAGAAGACAAACTCGAAGAAGTCCGCAAGCGTGTTGCGGATCTGACAGGCAGATTCCCGCTTTATCAATAATGAAGGCTCAGGGCCGCTCCTTTTTAGGGGCGGCTTTTCCTATTTCGAGCAGCATGAAAGAAACATAATGGGCATACCCGTTTTTTTCCTTGTGTACAGGTGAAGGTACTCCTTGCCCAAAGGCCTGCTTTTCTGTAAAATTAGCAACGACTAGCAGACAGGATTCGCCGTCTGCATGAATTGACGAAAAGGGAGAGATTTTATGGCCAAGGTATTCGTGTTCGACCATCCTCTCATTCAACACAAGCTTACTTTTATCAGGGATAAAAATACAGGAACGAAAGAGTTCCGTGAGTTGGTTGATGAAGTTGCAACGTTGATGGCGTTCGAGATTACAAGGGATTTATCGGTTGAGGAGATTGAAGTGGAAACGCCGGTAAGCATGGCGAAAGCAAAGGTTCTGTCAGGGAAAAAATTGGGGATTGTCCCAATTCTGCGCGCGGGCATCGGCATGGTCGACGGCATCCTCAAGTTGATCCCGGCTGCCAAAGTCGGCCATATCGGCTTGTATCGCGATCCGGAGACGCTGCAGCCTGTTGAATACTATGCAAAATTCCCAGGTGACATTCAAGATCGGGAATTCATCGTAGTTGACCCAATGCTCGCAACGGGCGGTTCAGCGATTGAAGCGATCAACTCGCTGAAAAAGCGCGGGGCTACACATATTCGGTTCATGTGCCTGATCGCAGCGCCTGAAGGAGTGGAGGCGATGCAGAAAGCACATCCGGATGTTGATATTTATATTGCCGGCCTTGATGAGAAGCTGAACGAAAAGGGCTATATCGTTCCAGGGCTTGGAGATGCAGGCGACAGACTGTTCGGAACAAAGTAAAGGGACGGGAGAGTGGATGGACTTGGGTAAACGTGTGAAAGTAATGGCTATTTTCGGAACGCGGCCAGAAGCGATAAAAATGGCGCCGCTCGTTTTAGAGCTGCAAAAGCGTAAGGACGAGTTCGAACCGATTGTAGCCGTTACGGCACAGCACAGGCAGATGCTCGATCAGGTGCTCGATATTTTTGGCATTGAGCCGGATTACGACTTGAATATCATGAAAGACCGCCAAACACTTGTCGACGTGACGACAAGAGGACTGGAGGGGCTCGATAAAGTAATGAAGGAAGCACAGCCGGATATCGTCTTGACGCACGGCGACACGTCAACTACCTTCATCGCAAGTCTCGCCGCATTTTATAACCAAATCGAAGTGGGGCATGTGGAAGCGGGCTTGCGGACATGGAATAAATATTCACCGTTTCCGGAAGAAATGAACAGGCAGCTTACAGGTGTCATCGCGGATCTCCATTTCTCACCGACAGAGCAGTCTGCACAAAACCTGTTAAATGAAGGGAAAAAGGCGGATACGATTTTCATTACGGGCAATACGGCAATCGATGCCTTGCAGACGACAGTGAAGCAAGGTTATGAAAATGCGATTCTGGAAAATCTCGGCGAGGACAAGCTCATTCTCCTTACGGCACATCGCCGGGAGAACCTCGGCGAGCCGATGCGGAATATGTTCCGGGCCATCAAACGGATTGTTGCAGAGCGGCCGGATGTGCAGGTCGTCTACCCGATGCATATGAACCCGGCTGTCCGGGAAACGGCTGCTGAAATCCTCGGCGGAGATGAGCGGATCCATCTGATCGAACCGCTTGACGTGATTGATTTCCATAACTTCGCTGACCACGCACACCTTATTCTTACCGATTCGGGCGGCGTGCAAGAAGAGGCACCGTCACTTGGCGTGCCAGTGCTCGTGCTCCGTGATACGACAGAGCGGCCAGAAGGAATTGCTGCCGGCACATTGAAGCTCGCGGGAACAGACGAAGACACCATTTACCAGCTCGCAACGGAACTGCTTACCGACCAGGCTGAATATGAACGGATGGCCAAAGCAGCAAACCCATACGGGGACGGCAAAGCATCCGAACGTATTTGTGACGCGATCGCCTACCGTTTCGGACTTACATCCGAACGCCCGGCGCCATTTAAGGTGCTTTGAGGTTTTCGCTGCAGTGACGCGTTAAAAAACGGGGGGGCTTCCCCCCTCGCAGTAACGCGGTAAGGCGGCCCGGAGAAACCGTGACAAGTGTCGATTTTTGCAAGTAGAAATTTGTGAACATTCAATGAAAGAATGAAAAATGAACGGCGGATAATATCCAGAAAACACGTTGACTTTGCTATAGTGCTATTGTATGCTAACAAAGGGTATGGCATATACCATTCTTCCATTTGTATACGCAAATTTCGGCATGATGCGCACATGCTTTTTGCTCTAATGGGGATAAACGGATGGCCATCGTTTTTAGTCAACGGATCCTATCATGCCGACTCTTAAAATGGCTGTGCTCCACAAAATCCGACAATTTTTTGGGGAGATAGTAGATATGCCGGAACTCCAACAGATTTTTCTAAGGCACTGCAAATACATATTGTATCTTTTGTCCATTTATGTATTGGGATGGGGCTTTACAGAGTATAAGTCCGTCTTCATGGGCCTTATTCTCGGCACTTCTGTAAGCCTTTTTAACCATTGGTATTTAGCAAAAAAAACAACGCGTTTCAGTGAAGCCGTTGCCACAGGACAAAAAGTCTATTCTATGGGGATGCTTGTAAGAATGGGCATCGTCATCCTGGCTGTTTACATAGCAGACCAGAATCCTCAAGTTTTCCATTTTTTTAGCGTTATTTTTGGAATAGTCACATCTTATATCGTAGTGATGCTCGACTTTTTCCTCCGCAAAATTTTCAAATCCCGAAAACATCCGGAAGTGAGGTGAGCAAGATTGGGTCATGATGCACCACTAGTCAAAATAGCGGGGCTCTGGTTTAACTTGTCAAACGTACTAATGATCACGGTCGCAGCCGTCATTGTCATCCTGATCGCAGTCATTTCGACGCGCAGATTGGCCATGAAACCGACCGGGTTGCAGAATTTCATGGAATGGGTTATGGATTTCGTAAAAGGCATCATCAAGAGCAACATGGACTGGAAAACGGGCGGGAACTTCCACTTGCTGGGGATGACACTATTGTTCTTCGTATTCGTTTCCAATATGCTCGGACTTCCGTTCGCCATCGTTTCCAGCAACAATAATCTTTGGTGGAAGTCGCCGACAGCCGATCCGGTTGTTACGTTGACGCTGGCTGTTATGGTCGTTGCTTTATCCCACTATTTCGGGGTGAAGATGAAGGGCGCAAAGGCATATGCCCGCGATTACTTCCAGCCTGTCGGATTCATGTTTCCGTTCAAAATCATTGAAGAGTTCTCCAACACACTCAGCTTGGGTCTCCGTCTCTACGGTAACCTTTTTGCAGGGGAAGTCTTGATCGCCCTGCTTGCAGGTGTAGGATCTGCAAGTATAGTAGGTGCAATCGGCGGCTTTATCCCGCTGATGGTTTGGCAAGGTTTCAGTATTTTCGTTGGTGCCATTCAGGCATTCATTTTCACTATGTTAACGATGGTTTATATTTCACATCGCGTGAGTAGCGACCATTAATAATACACTGTTCCACCGAACAGAAACTAATAAACTTTTTAAAAAATAGGAGGAATTATTACATGTTTGCACTAGCAGCAGCAATTGCAGTCGGTTTATCAGCTTTGGGCGCAGGTATCGGTAACGGTTTGATCGTTTCTAAAACAGTTGAAGGTATGGCTCGTCAGCCAGAAGCACGCGGAATGCTCCAAACAACAATGTTCATCGGCGTAGGTATCGTTGAGGCGATTCCTATCATGGGTGCCGTTATCGCGTTCATGCTTCAAGGTAGATAAGCAAGCGGAAGCCGCAAGCTATCGGCTGAAGGCAGGAAACAAATTGGCGAAGCTCACTACGGTATCTTCGCCTTTCTTGCTATCAGAGAGTAAGTAGGCAAGAGCGGAAACTCCGGTTTATGGCCGGCAAGAGAAGCGATTGCCCCCCTGGCAGCAGAAGCGGCCGGGATTTTTAAGCCCGCAGCAAGGGCACCCAACGATTCGGCGCGATGATTCTTGTTGCGCCTTCATTTTTGAAGGGAGTGAAGCAAACGTGCTTTTAGATCAATTCGTACTTGGGGCGAGCACGCCAATTTTTCCTGGCGGAGACATTCTTTATACTCTCCTCGCTTTCCTCGTATTGATGTTTATATTGAAAAAAGTAGCGTGGGGTCCGTTGATGAACATCATGATCCAGCGTGAAGAACATATCGCATCGGAAATCGAAGCAGCTGAAAAAAGCCGCACAGAGTCGAATAAATTACTTGAAGAGCAAAAGGCTTTGCTGAAAGAAGCGCGTCTTGAAGCACAGGCGATGATCGAGAACGCAAAGTCGCACGGTGAAGCGCAGCGTGAGGACATCGTCAAAACTGCACGCCAGGAAGCAGAGCGCCTGAAAGAATCTGCCCGTTCGGAAATTGAACAGCAGAAGGAAAAAGCAGTCGCAGCTCTTCGTGAGCAGGTTGCCTCCCTGTCCGTCATGATTGCTTCCAAAGTAATCGAGAAGGAATTGAGTGAAGCAGACCAGCAGAAGCTGATCGATGACTACATTCAAAAGGCGGGAGAATAAGGATGAGTCAAAACATTGTCGCACAACGTTATGCGTCAGCCCTATTCTCGCTGGCAAAAGAGCAAAACAATGTTTCAGCCGTAAATGAGGAGATGCGCGCTGTGAAAAAAGCCGTCACCGAAAATCCCGGTTTCATCACGCTGCTCACCTCTCCGAACGTAACTCTAAATGAAAAGAAAAACGTGCTGCAAACCGTATTCTCAAGTGTTTCACCGCTTGTTCTGAACACGCTGCAGCTTCTCGTAGACCGTCATCGCCAATCGGAAATCGCAGATGTGGCAGATGCTTTCATTGAATCCGCCAATAAGGAAAGCGGCATTATCGAAGCAACTGTTTATTCGACCCGCCCGCTGACAGGATCAGAAAGTGAAGCAATTTCAGCTACATTTGCCCCGAAAGTCGGCAGACGGGCACTGAGCATCGAAAATATTGTAGATCCGGCTCTCCTCGGAGGCATCAAAGTCCGGATCGGCAACCGCATATACGACGGCAGCCTGCAAGGCAAGCTTGACCGTCTTGGACGTACGTTAATAACGGAATAAGTGCATAATATGAGGGGTGAAATTCATGAGCATCAATGCTGAAGAAATCAGTGCGCTGATAAAAAAGCAAATTGAAAACTATCAAGCTGATATGCAAGTCAGCGATGTTGGCACAGTCATCGAGGTCGGTGACGGAATCGCACGTGCCTATGGCCTTGACAATGTCATGTCAGGGGAACTGGTTGAATTCTCCAACGGAGTACTGGGCCTTGCTCAGAACCTTGAAGAAAGCAACGTTGGTATCGTCATCCTCGGTCCTTATAAGGAGATCCGCGAAGGCGATGAAGTCCGCCGTACAGGACGCATCATGGAAGTACCGGTTGGCGAAGAACTGATCGGACGCGTCGTGAATCCGCTCGGACAGCCAGTTGACGGCCTTGGCCCGATCAACACAACAAAAACACGTCCGATCGAAAGCCCGGCACCAGGAGTCATGGATCGTAAATCGGTTCACGAACCGCTCCAAACTGGTATCAAAGCGATTGACGCTCTTGTACCGATCGGCCGTGGACAGCGTGAATTGATCATCGGTGACCGCCAGACAGGTAAGACGACGGTTGCAATCGATACAATTCTGAACCAGGCCGACCAAAACATGATCTGTGTATATGTCGCGATCGGCCAGAAAGAATCGACTGTACGCGGAGCTGTCGAGACACTTCGCAAATTCGGCGCTCTTGACTATACAATCGTCGTTACAGCGTCTGCATCCCAGCCGGCTCCACTTCTTTACCTTGCTCCATATGCAGGGGTTACAATGGGTGAAGAGTTCATGTACAATGGCAAGCACGTTCTTGTCGTATACGATGACCTTTCCAAACAAGCAGCAGCTTACCGGGAACTTTCCCTCTTGCTCCGCCGTCCTCCAGGCCGCGAAGCGTATCCAGGGGATGTATTCTACTTGCACTCCCGCCTGCTCGAGCGTGCGGCGAAATTGTCCGACGCAAAAGGCGCAGGTTCTTTGACTGCACTGCCATTCGTTGAAACACAAGCTGGAGACATCTCCGCATACATTCCAACGAACGTTATTTCCATTACAGACGGACAGATCTTCCTTCAGTCCGACCTGTTCTTCTCCGGTGTTCGTCCGGCGATCAACGCGGGTCTTTCCGTATCACGCGTCGGCGGGTCTGCACAAATCAAAGCGATGAAGAAGGTAGCCGGTACATTGCGCCTCGACTTGGCCTCTTTCCGTGAACTTGAATCATTCGCCCAGTTCGGCTCTGACCTTGACCAAGCGACACAAGCGAAACTGAATCGCGGTGCTCGTACGGTTGAAGTGCTGAAGCAGGACCTGAACAAACCGATCAAGGTTGAAAAGCAAGTTATGATCCTTTATGCATTGACAAAAGGCTACCTTGATGACATTCCGGTTTCGGACATTCTCCGCTTTGAAGCTGAGCTCTATGCATGGCTTGACCATAACCGCGCCGAGCTGCTTGAAACAATCCGCACAACAGGCAACCTGCCTGCGGATGAGGAGATTGCAGACGCGCTCAACACATTCAAGAAAACTTTCGCGATCACTGAATAAGGTTCGGTGATTGAACAATAAAGCATTGCTTGCGATTAGAAACGGTGCGAGCCGTTTCTAATCAAACTTTGAAAAAAGGGTGGTGAGAATGAGTGGCTTCATTACGCGACATTCAATCCCGCATCAATTCGACAAAGAAAACGAGCCAGATTACAAGAGCGATGCAGATGGTTTCGGCTGCGAAGCTGAACCGTGCGGAAATGAACGCAAAATCGTTCGTGCCGTACATGGAGAAAATCCAGGAAGTTGCGGCGAGCATCGCCATGGGCAGCAAGGATTCAACCCATCCGATGCTTGAAACAAGGCCCGTCAAACGGACTGGATATCTCGTCATCACTGCAGACCGCGGCTTGGCCGGCCCTTATAACAGCGGCATCTTGCGGGCTGTCCACAACAATATAAAGCAACGTCACAAGTCTCCTGATGAGTATGCGATCATCGCCATCGGAAGAATGGGACGCGACTACTTTTTGAAAAGAAACATGAATGTCCAGCTTGAGATTACAGGCCTTGCCGATCAGCCGGAATTTGCCGATATTATGGAAATTACGAGAAAAACGGTTGGCATGTTCTCAGATGGGACATTTGATGAACTTTACATGTACTACAGCCACTTCCTCAGTGCAATCTCCCACGAAGTGACGGAAAAGAAAGTTCTTCCGCTTACAGATCTGGGCAATTCGACAAAGCTGATGTCTTATGAGTATGAGCCATCTGCAGACGCGATATTGGAAGTGCTGCTGCCGCAATATGCGGAAAGCCTTATCTACGGTGCCCTGCTGGACGCAAAAGCGAGTGAGCATGCGGCCCGTATGACAGCGATGAAGAGCGCGACAGACAATGCGTCGGAATTGATCGACGATCTGACGCTTCAATTCAACCGTGCCCGCCAGGCTGCAATCACACAAGAAATCACCGAGATTGTCGGCGGCGTAGCAGCGCTTGAATAGTCGCCAAACGCAAAAAATTGAAGACCTTAACCCAGGTAGGAGGGGAAATAATGAACAAAGGACATGTTCTACAAGTCATGGGACCGGTTGTTGACGTAAAGTTCGCCGATGGCCATCTCCCTGAAATATACAATGCTCTTAAAGTTACCAATGCAGGACAATCCGGAACTGAACCGGCAGTCGAACTGACATTGGAAGTAGCTTTGCACCTTGGTAACGACACCGTCCGTACAATTGCAATGGCCTCCACAGATGGAATCCAGCGCGGCATGGACGTGCTCGACACAGGCGCCCCTATTTCCGTTCCAGTCGGCGATATCACGCTTGGACGTGTATTCAACGTTCTCGGTGAATCGATTGACCTTGACGAAAAACTGGACGACAACATCCGCAAAGATGCGATCCACCGTCAGGCACCTAAATTTGACCAGCTTTCCACGGAAGTTGAAATTTTGGAGACTGGCATTAAAGTCGTCGACCTGCTTGCCCCTTATATCAAGGGCGGTAAAATCGGCCTCTTCGGCGGTGCGGGAGTAGGTAAAACCGTACTGATCCAGGAATTGATCAACAACATCGCACAAGAGCACGGCGGTATTTCCGTATTCGCCGGTGTTGGCGAGCGTACTCGTGAAGGAAACGACCTTTACTACGAGATGAAAGATTCCGGCGTTATCAACAAAACAGCGATGGTATTCGGACAGATGAACGAGCCGCCGGGTGCGCGTATGCGTGTTGCCCTGACTGGTTTGACAATGGCTGAGTATTTCCGTGATGAACAAGGACAGGACGTTCTGTTCTTTATCGACAACATTTTCCGTTTTACACAAGCGGGTTCAGAAGTATCCGCATTGCTTGGCCGTATGCCGTCCGCGGTTGGATACCAGCCGACACTTGCGACGGAAATGGGTCAGCTTCAAGAGCGGATCACTTCCACAAACGTCGGTTCCGTAACATCCATTCAGGCGATCTACGTTCCTGCGGATGACTACACTGACCCGGCTCCAGCAACAACATTCGCTCACTTAGATGCAACAACTAACCTTGAGCGTAAGCTTTCCGAAATGGGTATTTACCCAGCGGTTGACCCGCTCGCTTCCACGTCAAGAGCCCTTTCACCGGAAATCGTCGGCGAAGAGCACTACAATGTGGCGCGTCAAGTGCAGCAAACATTGCAGCGCTACCGCGAATTGCAGGACATCATTGCCATCCTCGGTATGGATGAACTCTCTGATGAAGATAAGCTGATCGTTGCGCGTGCGCGCCGCATCCAGTTCTTCTTGTCTCAGAACTTCCACGTTGCCGAGCAGTTCACTGGTCAGGCTGGATCATATGTACCTGTACAGGAAACAGTTAAAGGCTTCAAGGAACTGCTTGAAGGCAAATATGACCACCTTCCGGAAGATGCGTTCCGACTTGTCGGAACTATCGATGACGTAATCAAAAAAGCGCAGGAAATGGGCGTAGAAGCATAATCAGGGACCAGGAGGGTTTAAAATGAAGACATTGCAATTAAGTATTGTCACTCCCGATGGCCCGGTGTATGATTCACAAGTTGAGATGATCAGCACAAAGGCGGAATCAGGCGAATTGGGAATCCTGCCAGGGCATATCCCGATGGTTGCCCCGCTGAAAATCGGCGCAGTCCGTATCACCACCGCAAATGGGCAGGAATATGCCGCGGTGAACGGCGGATTGCTCGAAGTTCGCCCCGACACGGTGACTATCCTTGCACAAACTGCTGAAATGGCGGAGAATATAGATATAAGCCGTGCCGAAGAAGCGAAAACGCGAGCCGAGGCCCGCTTGCAGGGAAGAAAAGACGACACCGACTTTAAAAGAGCGGAACTGGCGCTGAAGCGTGCTATGAACCGCATCGATGTATATCAGCACCGACATTAATTACGTTCACGATGACACCTTCTGAGCTGTATTCGGAAGGTGTCGTCTGTCCGTAATCAGGTTGTGGAGGAGGGGCGTATGTGTTCGAAGATGTTGGGCAGCAAGCCCTGACAGGCATCCTGTCGCACCTATTTTTCATCGCCATAACGTTTTGGGCTCTGCAGGCATTGAATTTTGAAAAATTGCTGCGGGCAAACCGAGTGGTCCAGGCAAGGCTTCTATACATACTGTTGACAGTCGCCATAGGTTCGCTGGCAAGCAGTTTCTTTCTGGATTACCTGCAATGGTCGCGACAGTTGCAATACTTGTTCTAACAGAATCATTCGCCAAAATTAGCGTTTTTCAGCCAGTATGACTTTCCCATGGGTGGAGACACTTCTACTAAGGGGGGAGTTTACATGCTGAAAAAAATATTTTATGCAGTATGGGTATTTGGTTTCATTTTTATGATTATCGGGAATAGTCCACTTGCAGCCGTAAAAGGTGCGGACATTGCGAAAATGGCTTCCGTGATTGAGAAGCAAGGCGGAACCATATTTGGATGGTCTTTATATACAAGAGAACGTGTCGATTTTTCCAATGAGAAAGAGTGGGCTGCGAAGAAAAAGTTGCTGGAGGAACAATTTCCAGACATGGCGTGGACCTCTTCCTTCCATGGTGAAACCCGCACCATCACTGGGTTTATACATAATGGATCCTTTACGGAAAAAATAAGTTTGCGTTCAACCGACAAAAAAGGACAAAATGCATCGTACTTACTCTATGAGGCAGCTGGCACGAAATGGGATGAACGGACAGCCGGCCGTGCAATAAGGCAATTGGAAGAGAGATCGGCTTTGCTTTACGTTGGCTCCCCTGTTGTTTTCTCTTGTATAAAAGGCGAATTCAAAGAGGAATGGAATGGTTTCATCGATAACTCCTTGCAGGGACTGCTCGATGCCCTTCAGGTCAAAGACGAACAATCATTTACAGAGAGAGGATTCTTCTCCCTATCAGCTTATTCCTCGCTTTTTGAACAAACCTTAGCTTTACCGGATCAATCAATGAATATGCAGTTGGGACTTCGGAAAAATTCGCTGGGGCCCGGCACGGATTTCGTGTTAGGCACACCAATCTTGACGATTGAATATTAATATTAAGAATATGGACGCGGAGGGGAATACTCTTGGAAAAAATCATCGTCCGCGGCGGGAAAAGGCTAAGCGGCACTGTTAGAGTTGAAGGCGCCAAAAATGCTGTGCTGCCTGTTATCGCTGCATCATTGTTGGCAAGTGAAGGAAAAAGCATCATTCGGGATGTACCGAATCTCTCCGATGTATTTACAATCGGCGAAGTGCTTCGCCATTTAAATGCCAACGTAGAGTTTATAGATAAGACAATTGTTGTGGATGCATCAAGGGATTTAGAGATTGAAGCACCTTTTGAATATGTGAGAAAAATGCGGGCTTCCGTCCTGGTCATGGGCTCTTTGCTTGCCAGAGAAGGAAGAGCACGCGTAGCGCTTCCGGGCGGATGTGCGATTGGATCGAGGCCGATTGACCTTCATTTGAAAGGCTTCGAAGCAATGGGAGCAAAAGTGAAAGTGGAAAACGGTTTTATCGAGGCAACAGCAGATCAGCTCACGGGCGCAAAAATCTATTTGGATTTCCCGAGTGTCGGGGCGACCCAAAACATCATGATGGCAGCTGTGCTTGCAAAAGGCACAACCATCATTGAAAACTGTGCAAAAGAACCTGAAATCGTTGACCTTGCCAATTATCTTAATAAGATGGGCGGCCAAGTCAAAGGAGCCGGCACCGGCACAATCAAAATTGAAGGTGTCGAGAAACTGACAGGTGCAGACCACACGATCATCCCGGACCGGATTGAAGCCGGAACATTCATGATCGCAGCGGCCATCACTGGCGGAGATGTACTCGTCCAAGGCGCCGTGCCAGAGCATCTTTCATCGGTCATCGCCAAGCTTGAGGAAATGGATGTAACCGTCATTGAAGAAAGTGACGGCCTTCGCATCATCGGACCGGAAAAACTGAAGGCAGTTGATATCAAGACAATGCCGCACCCAGGCTTCCCAACCGATATGCAATCCCAAATGATGGCTCTCCTGGGCAGCGCCCACGGAACAAGCGTCATTACCGAAACTGTATTTGAAAATCGCTATATGCACGTCGAGGAGTTCCGCCGCATGAACAGCGAGATCAAAATTGAAGGCCGCTCCGTCATTATCAACGGACCAGCTGACCTCCAAGGAGCTGAAGTTGCTGCAACCGACCTGCGCGCAGCTGCAGCCCTGATCATCGCCGGATTGAAGGCAGAAGGCTACACACGCGTAACCGAACTTCACCACCTCGACCGCGGCTACCTGGACTTCCACCTGAAACTCCAGGCACTCGGCGCGGACATCGAACGTGTCAAAGAAGACGAAACTGTCGTCGAACCTACATTGGAAAACCTCGCATAACAGACTTAAGACTGCCGGAAAAGCTGAATTGCAGCTTTCCCGGCAGTCTTTTGTTTTGATTGAGGGTCTGGGCGGGGAGACGCGGAGTGCGGGTGGATATCGACCAACTTCCGGAATATATGTCTCAACTGGCGAATATATTACCGATCTGCAGAATATATGTCGCAACCACAAAATTATTACCGAACTGAGAAATATTTCGACAAGTTGGCCCTGTCCGCGAGCAGATACAAGTTTGATCTTCTCAATATGCCTCGCGCTGTGCCCTTAAGTAGTCAATTACTTGGAAGCGCGGGATGCGAACTGCACAAGCAAAGGTTGAACCCGCGTATTATGTGCCCGGTCCCCCAGATATCGACCAACTATCAAGATATAGGTCGCAGCTGGCGAAACTATCTACCACCATGGAGAAAATATGTCGTTCTCACGAAAGTTATCTACCGCCTCAGCAAAAATACCGACCAATTGGCCCTGTCCGCGGGCAGATACAAGATCGATCTTCACAATAAGCCTCGCGCTAAGCCCTTAAGTAATAATTACTTGGAAGCGCGGGATGCGAACTGCACAAGCAAAGGTTGAACCCGCGTATTATGTCCTGTTCCCCTAGATATCGTCCAATTTTCAAGATATAGGTCGCGGCTGGCGAAACTAGCTACCACCATGGAGAAAATATGTCGTTCTCACGAAAGTTATCTACCGCCTCAGCAAGAATATCGACCAATTGGCCTTTCCGTGGGCAGATACAAGATCGATTTTCACAATAAGCCTCGCGCTAAGCCCTTAAGTAATCAATTACTTGGAAGTGCGGCGTGGAACCTGAACAAATAAAGGCTGCGCCCGCGTACGCTATGACCGTTCCCCCCGGATATCAACCAACTTCCGGAATATACGCCGCAGCTGGCGAATATATTACCGAACTGCAGAATATATGTCGCAACCGCAAAATATATTACCGAACTGGGGAATATATCGACAAATTGGCTCTGTCCGCGCCTATCCCTTAAGGGTTCCCGCTCATTCGTACCCCTATTGAATAAATAGCATAATTGCTTGTCCATATTGATATATATAGGAATAAGGCGGCGGGAAAGGCCGCTTAATTTCATATTGGGGGAATCAGGCATGAAACAATGGAAACCTGTGATTGCAATTGCTGCGCTCTTTATTTCACTCTCTTTTTTGCTGCCGACGCTGCTCGTTCTGCCCTTCTCCAAGGATCAGGCCGGACCCGTCCTGAAGGAAAAAAAGGAATCGGAGCCAGAAGAAAAGGCAAAGGGCCCGGCAACCGAGGTGGCCGTTTACCGGACGGCGAGTAAGACAATTGAGAAAATGGATATGGAGGAGTACCTTGTCGGCGTCGTTGGGGCAGAGATGCCTGCCGAGTTCGAGGTGGAGGCGCTGAAGGCACAGGCGCTGGCAGCGAGGACGTATGTGCTCAACCATATATTAAATCCTGGCAATACAAATTTGCCTGAAGGGGCAGATGTAAACGATACGGTTAACTATCAGGTGTATAAAGATAAGAAGGAACTGAAAAAAATGTGGGGAAAAAAATATGAAAGCAATACAGCAAAAATAAAAGAAGCAATCAAAGCAACTGAGGGTGAAGTGCTCACGTATGATGGCAAGCCAATCACAGCCTTTTATTTTTCAACAAGCAATGGCTTTACGGAAAATGCGGAAGAATACTGGCAGAATCAGGTTCCCTATTTAAAGAGCGTCGCCAGCCCATGGGACAGCGCCTCTCCGAAGTTCGAAGCGCAAGTTTCCATGCCAGTCGCTGATTTTGAAGAAAGGCTCGGCGTGAACATCAGTCAGGGCAAGGAAATTGGAACGATCACGGCACGGACGTCAGGGAAAAAAGTTGCCAAAATAGAAATCGGCGGTAAGGAATTTACCGGCAGAGAGATCCGCGAAAAGCTTGGTTTGCGCTCAACCGACTTCAGTTGGGTGCAAAAAGGCGATGCGATTGTTGTCACGACAAAAGGCTTCGGTCATGGCATCGGGATGAGCCAGTATGGTGCGAATGGAATGGCGAAGGAAGGAAAGGGCTACAAGGAAATCGTATCCCATTATTATCAGGGCATCGCCATCACATCGGCGGACCGCTTTCTTAATCAGCAGGTCGCTACAAGCCAATAAGCACAGCATTTTTTTCCATGCATATTTTTAAAGCGATTGTCGAAAAATAATCACTTGGACAAGTATAATCTCTCTCATTTCTGTTCAGAATGTTGACAGAGGTGATGAAAATGAGAGAGGAAGAAAAGAACCAATCTTCTCCGAAGTTGAACAAGTTTTTCAAGAAGCGTTGGGTGTACCCAAGTCTGTATCTTGTGGCTGGCGCATTGCTGATCACAGCTGTCATCTGGTTCCAGATGAGGCCGGCTGATTTGGCGGAGACACCGGACAAAGGCAAGGAATTAGCAGGTGAGCAGGAACAACCAGTCGTGGAAGTAAACCAGACGTTTGAGAACGTGGCTATGCCAGTCAAAAATGAGTCTGAAGCACGTATTATCACTGAATTTTTTGATGTCAACGCATCCGCGGATAAGCAAGAAGCTGCCCTCATCGTAGATGGAAATAAATATATGCCGAATATGGGCGTGGATATTGCGATGAACGAGGGTGGGGACTTTGACGTTACTGCTTCATTGAGCGGCAAAGTGGCAGATGTCCGCAAAGATCCGCTTCTCGGTGATGTCATTGAAATCAGCCATGAGAACGGCATCATGACAGTGTACCAGTCTATAAAGGACATTCAGGTGAAGGTCGGCGACAGCGTGAAGCAAGGGGATGTGCTGGCGAAAGCAGGCACGAGCCAATTGAACAGCGATGCCAAAACCCATCTGCACTTTGAAATCCGCAAAGACCAGGTGGCATTGAACCCGCATGATTTCTTCGGACAACCGGCAACAGCGATCGAAGAGTATGAAGCAAATGCCGAAGCAGAAGAGAAAGCGGAACAGGCTTCCGATGATAAAGAAGATTCAATGGACACAATGGAAGAAAAAGAAGAAGAGGCAGCAAACTGACTTTTACAATAGGAAGCGATCTTTAGCGGATCGCTTCTTTTTAATGTCTTTTCTGACAGTCGGCGACAGTCTTTTTCGCTATATTTCTCGGGAAATAATCTTCTTGTGCTTTTCCCGCATATATCCGTCTTTGTACAAATATGATGTTACAAACTGGTATCAAAAGCGAGTGTTTGAGGTGAGGTACACATTCAGCCGGACTTATGCTTATTCCTTAAAATACAAACAGCATGACAACTACTATTTCCATAAATAAATCGAGTGCAGCGAGAGAGCCTGCCTGCAGACAGTATTAGCAAAAATAGATGCGTCTCATTTCACACTCCTCACATCCAATTTGGGGAGGGCGAGTTGTGTGCACGATTACATCAAAGAGCGAACAATCAAGATTGGAAGGTATATCGTGGAGACAAGAAAGACGGTCCGCGTCATTGCGAAGGAATTCGGCGTTTCCAAAAGTACAGTCCATAAAGATTTGACCGAGCGTCTGCCGGAAATCAATCCCGAACTTGCAACAGAGGTAAAGAACATTCTCGACTACCATAAGTCGATACGGCATCTTCGCGGCGGGGAGGCGACAAAACAAAAGTACAAGCGGGAGGAAATGAAAAGCGGATCTGCGAAATGAATGGATCAAGATGAAAAGCGTCTGAAGGAGGCAAGTTCTTCAGACGCTTTTCTGTGAAAACAACAGCCCGATGGCTAATCAGATGTTTTTGCCAAATATTTTCAAGCAGTGCATTCTTTTCAACCTGCAGATATGCTAAAATATACAATTAGGGAAATCTATCGAAACGTATAATATTGCAAGTACAAACAATCAATAGCAGAAAGCTTATGAATGAATCATCACAATAATGTACGTTCAAAATCAACATGAAAAAGGGGCAAGGACCGTCTTCTTTACTCGGCGGAGACATGCCTACATAGGATAAAATTGAAGGAAGGGAATTGCCATGTTTGCAAAAGATATCGGGATTGACTTGGGCACAGCCAATGTTCTGATCCACGTGAAAGGCCAGGGAATTGTACTGAATGAACCGTCCGTCGTGGCGATTGACAAGAATACGAACAAAGTGCTCGCAGTCGGGGAAGAAGCGAGGAAGATGGTCGGGAGAACACCGGGAAATATTGTTGCCATCCGCCCCCTGAAAGACGGCGTTATTGCGGATTTCGACGTGACGGAAGCGATGCTGAAGCACTTCATCAACAAGCTGAACGTAAAAGGCTTCTTGTCGAAGCCGCGGATCCTTATTTGCTGTCCGACAAACATCACAAGCGTTGAGCAGAAGGCCATAAGAGAAGCAGCCGAGAAAAGCGGCGGCAAAAAGATCTATCTCGAAGAGGAACCGAAAGTCGCAGCAATCGGCGCCGGAATGGACATTTTTCAGCCGAGCGGCAATATGGTAGTCGATATTGGCGGAGGAACGACTGATGTAGCCGTCTTGTCCATGGGCGACATTGTCACCTCAGCATCCATTAAAATGGCGGGTGACAATTTTGACACGGAAATCCTCAATTATGTAAAGAAGCAGTACAAACTTTTGATTGGTGAAAGAACAGCTGAAAATATCAAAATCAACATCGGCACTGTTTTCCCGGGCGGACGCGATGAAGAAATGGAAATCCGCGGCCGTGACATGGTCACTGGCCTGCCGAGAACGATCACCGTCAATTCGAAGGAGATTGAAGAGGCGTTGCGCGAATCGGTCGATGTGATCGTTCAAGCAGCCAAAAATGTCCTCGAGAAAACACCGCCTGAATTATCTGCGGACATCATCGACCGCGGCGTTATCCTGACAGGAGGCGGAGCACTGCTCCATGGCATTGACCAGTTACTCGCTGAAGAACTGCGTGTACCTGTCCTGATTGCGGAAAGCCCGATGGATTGTGTGGCAACCGGAACAGGCATCATGCTTGAAAACATGGACCGGATCGGCCGCAGAAACTTTGTATAAGGAAAAATGGAATGCGGAGAGCTTGACCAGGCTCTCCGCATTCGTTTTAAGGAAGAATTTTTCCTGGAAAATGCTTTAAACATTGACTGGAAAGCCGATATAAAGACTATGGAATGGAATATGACTCACGAGGTGGAAGTACATGCTACGTGGATTTTATACAGCAGCATCCGGGATGTTTGCGCAGCAACGCAAGACCGATATGCTGACGAATAATATGGCAAATGTGAATACGCCGGGTTATAAGGCGGACCAGGCGGCGATCCGCGCGTTTCCGGAAATGCTTTTGCAGCGTTTCGATTCCGGAAAAGAGACAGGCCGAAGAGGGAGCCAGGAAATCGGCAGCCTGAATACCGGCGTCTATATGCAGGAGATGCTCGCGAATTTTGCGCCGGGAGATTTACGGGAGACGGGAAGGAAGACGGACATCGCTCTTTCGGACATCGGGGCGGGCGCAGTGTTTTTTACCGTTGAGCAAAATGGCGAGACGAAATATACACGCAACGGAAGGTTCACGGTTGACGGTGACGGCTTGCTGACGACAGAAGGCGGCCTGCCCGTTCTTGATGCGGCAGGCAACCGAATTACGGTGGACAGCGACCAATTCGAGGTTTCCCCTGAAGGAATTATTACTGAAAATGGCGTACAAACGGCCAGGCTCGGTCTTGCTTATACCGATGAGCCAATGGCGCTTTCTAAAGAAGGAAATGGATTATACGGGCCAGCGGAAGGCGCACCTGCCCTCCAAGCGGCCCAGGGCGGCACCTACAGCATGACGCAAGGCTTTCTCGAAGGCTCAAATGTAGATCCATCCCGCTCGATGACCGATATGCTGACAGCATACAGGGCATTCGAAGCGAATCAAAAAATCCTTCAGGCGTACGACCGCAGCATGGACAAGGCGGTCAATGATGTTGGCCGTGTGAATGGATAAGAGGGAATCCGGAACAATATGAAGGAGACGGGACGATGAATTCAATGATTACGGCGGTCAATACGATCGGCCAGCTTCAAAAACAATTTGATATCGTCAGCAACAATATGGCCAATTCCCAGACAAATGGCTTTAAGCGCAAAGATGTGTCTTTTGCTGACATGATGGTTGCGAACGTGAACAACCAGCCATCCCGCGAAAAAGAAGTCGGGCGCACGTCCGATTTCGGCATCCGGCAAGGTGTCGGCGCCCTTATGTCTGCTTCCTCCATCAACCTGGAGCAAGGGCCAATCAAGACGACAGACCGTTCGCTTGATATCGCCTTTACCGTGCCAAACCAGTTCTTAAAGGTGGAAGCAGGGGGCGAAATCCAGTATACGAGAAACGGCGCACTCCATTTGTCGCCGACCGGGAACAATCAGCTTACACTTGTGACTGAATCCGGCCATCCGGTGCTCGATGAGAACAACAACATGATTGTTTTTCCTGACGGGTACAACGAGTTTCTGATCGATAATCATGGCGTCTTCACCGCACGCGGCGAGACCGGTCAAATGTCGGCCAATCTCGGGGTAATCGCCATCAAGAAGCCGCAGTATATGGAGCAAAAAGGCGACTCTCTGCTCGGACTTCCAGCCAATGTCGATCCGGCTTCTGCAGAGGAGAGCATTTTCACCGAGCTGAACGGCGGTGCGCGTACATTAATTGGCGTGCAGCAGCGGGCGCTTGAAGGGTCAAACGTCGATCTCAGCAAAGAAATGACAGACATGCTCAATATCCAGCGCGCACTCCAATTCCAGTCGAGATCCTTCACCCTGTCAGATCAGATGGCGGGACTTGTGAATGGCATCCGCTAATCATTGCTTCTCCCAACAACAGCATGACACTTGCATAGGATGAAAAATCACAGTGATTCGAAAAACACATTGTGCTATGATAGAAGCAGGCCTGCCATGGGGGAAAAGGAGTTTGTCATATGATGGCGAAAGGAATTAGCCAGGAAGAGACGAAATCGAATATACAAACAAGGGAACAAGCGAAGCAAAAAATGCGTGATGAAAGAGAGAAGCGGAAGCTTTCCGGGAAAAGATGGGTGAGAATCCGCCTGATCCCGATCTGGCTGCGTATCCTGATCGTAATAGCGCTCGTCGCCATCAGCCTTGCTGCTGGACTAATGGTCGGCTATAGCGTAATTGGCGATGGGAACGCGAAGGAAGTTTTCCAGAAATCGACCTGGATGCATATTGCTGATCTTGTGACCGGTAAAAAATAGGCCCTCCGACTTTTCGTGTGGGCCATTTTTGCATGGGCATATTTTTATACAAAATGAGGAGGTTTTACATATGCTTGACATCCAACAAATTAAGGAAATAATCCCGCACCGCTATCCATTCCTGCTCGTCGATAAAATTACAGAAATCGAAGAGGGAAAGAAAGCAACAGGATTGAAAAACGTCACGGCGAATGAGGAATTTTTCAATGGACACTTCCCGGACTTTCCAGTCATGCCGGGTGTCCTGATTGTTGAAGCACTTGCACAGGTTGGTGCTGTAGCAATGCTGATGAAGGAAGAAAACCGCGGGAAAATCGGTCTGCTTGCCGGAATCGACAATTGCCGCTTCAAGCGACAAGTGAGACCGGGAGACCAGCTCAAGCTTGAAGTGGAGATCGTTCGCATCAAGGGCCCGGTCGGAAAAGGAAAAGCCCGGGCGACAGTCGACGGAGAACTCGTCTGTGAAGCGGAAATCACGTTTGCCCTGAAGTAAAAGGGGAATAGCTAAAGTACGCGGGCCTATGTCCGCGAGACACAGACTGCAATGCTGGCCAGCAAAGCAGGAAGAAATTTGCAGATGTATTTTAGTGTTATTGGGAAAGCTATAGTGAGACCAAAAAAGGGTCTTCATCACCTAAGATCGGTTTCCGGGCATTTGTCCGGTACCGGAAAATATTTTCCAACTTAGAAGGGAGCCTTACCTAATGAATACTAAATTCACCAAACTGCTTGGCACAGCTGCTCTTGCGTCCATCTTAATGGTCGGCTGCGGGAACAACGACAACGGCAACGGCGGCCAGAATCCTCCACCACCTGCAAACGACAACGGCGGCGTCATGGATAACAACAACCGTGACAATGGCGGCGTGCTGGATAACAACCGTGACAACGGCGGAGTTATCGATAATGACAACGGCGGAACAAACGGAACAAATGGTGGAACGAACGGCGGCGGAACGAACGGCACTAACAACGGCATGAACGACAACACATTGGATGACAATGTCGATCTCAACAAAGACAATAACAACAGATAACCTACCGAAGCGGGACTTTCCCGCTTTTTTTGTATATATCCGGCGGTTTTCTGCAAAAGGTTGCATTTTTCTCTATGTACGGTAAAATATAATGACAAGAGCATTTTCTTCGTTCGTTTTGCTGCGGAAAACGGCTTCATTCATAGACATTAAGCATGCTGCAGGAGGTAAATTTCGTCAATGTTAAAAGACCTATCCCAAGGGATTAAAATTAGCATCACCCGATCCATCTCTACTGTATTCGAGCAATACATGGCTTCAATCGGATGGGATGACAAGAAATATAATATCGAGGAATTCATGCGCAGCTGGCAAGGCTATATTAACAGCAGTGCATCGTGGTTTGACAAAGTCGATGAAGAGATGAAAGCAGACCCTGCCTTTCATGAAGAGTTGGCGGGGAAGATCAATGAAACAATCGACAAGATTCTGTCTGAAGAACCGACTGAAGAGCAAGAGAAAACGATAGAGCAGCTTGAGAAGCAGCTCGGCGAATCTCATGAGTATTCCTGCAAAGCAGAAGCGAGATATTTAATTGAACTGCTTGAGGATAAACTAAAAAAAAAGCAGAAATGATGGAGCCGGCGAACAGCACCGACTTGAAAGTCGCCTCAATTCTGTATTATCAGCTCTTTGAGGAGGAGTTTCCTGAAAGGGATTATACGAATCAGGATATTAAATATATCATCGAAAAGCTCGGTCTCTACCGCGATTCCAACATTGATCTTTTTTCGAGCGACCGACTCCATTAAGGAAACTCCTGTATACAACAGACAGGAGTTTTTTTTATGCTTTTCTTCCAGCCCCGTGAATCCTATTTTTGAACTCTACAAACAAGTCCTCGCCTTCCAGCCCTTCTTTAAGCAGCTCGGCTAAAAGATCCTCCGCATAGTCGCCTCGGCGCCTGCTCAACTTTCCTTCCAGCAGGATGCTCGCATATTCTCCGATTTTTTTGACCGTATGGACCGTCGTCGTAAAGGGTGCCGGGTCATTATCTGGATGGGTGATGATCACCTGTACGTTTAAATTTTCCTCTTTGTCCCGGCTTTTCTCAAACAGCTCGCTGTACTGTTTTTCGACATATGCTTCAATGATCCAACTGCCATCTTTGTTTTCCTTATTGATGATCAAGCCATCGGTCAGCGGGATGTTGATATTGTCCGAACCGCTTAACACTTGCAATGCGACAATTTTAAACGATTTCATTTTGACCGCCTCCATCCTTATCTGTTCAAAGTATACCACTTTTCCTCTTCTAAAAAAGTCTGACAAAAGATATAAAATAAAGTTTTCTCCTGATGAAAAGTGAAATCTTTTTCTCGTTTATCAATTTTTTATCGAAAAATGCGGATATAAAGAGATTATCCTGATTTTACACAGGAATGAGTCTGTCCTAAGATGTGGTTACCCCCATCACAAAGGAGGTGAAAACATGATCAACCAGGTCACGCTTGTCGGCAGATTGACAAAAGATCCGGAACTCCGCTATACAGTGGAGGGAAGGGCGGTACTCAATGTGACGCTTGCTCTCAACCGCCATTATCGTAACGTCAATGGCGAATTCGATGCAGATTTTGTACTCTGCACGCTCTGGAACAAAACAGCGGAAAACACGGCGAAGTATTGTAAAAAAGGCTCCATCATCGGAGTCGTAGGAAAAATCCAGACGAGGCAGTATGAGAATGAAGACAAAAGGCGTGTATACGTGACCGAAGTGATTGCCGACTCGGTGAGGTTCATGGGAGGGAAGAGACAAGAGCAAGAGGAGCGAAAGGAGGAATCCGTACCGCTTCCGCCATTTTGACAGTCTTGGAAAGCCCCCGCTTTCAAGGACTGGAAGAAAGGAGCTGATCATTTGGCAAGTGTAAAAGGCGCGAACGACTCGATTGAAATTCTCATCAGTGACCTCATCTTCAAATTAGGGAAGGCCCACCAGCAAATCCACCAGCTTACCATCCGTATCGCCAACTTGGAAGAGACTCTCCGTCAAGAGCCGTCATCGCAGCCGCTTTCGTCCCACCCCCGCCCGGTAAAAAGAGTGCATGTACAATAATCCCCTGTACATACAGAACCTAACCACGCAGTGCCAACCCCGTTTTACTGCCCCATTAGAAAAGGGCTGTCCCTGAACAGGAAGACAGCCCTTCATTGTTGATCAATCATGAACGCCAGGCTGGAGAGAAACGGCAGCCATTCAGGGCCAGCTGTTATTTCCCCTTGATAGTGCAAAGCCTCAGCAAGTCTCTCACTCGATGTTTTCGCGTGATCCCAGAGAAGGGGCAGGGGTAACGGAGCCCGCTCCTCCACAAGCCCATCAACCTCAGCCTCGCAAATACCCCTCAACAGATAATCCATCCGGAGAGCAGCTTTTTCCCGCTCCCACTCGGCACTCGCATCTTTTAAACGCCTGAGGGCAGCTGCCATTTCTTTTGCGCCCTCAGGGAAATCTCCTTCATGCTCCTGCAAATCTTTCCACCTACCCTAGGGCAAGCAGGCTTTCCAGCTCTTCATTGGAAAGCTCCGTCACCCATTGATCACTGCGGATGATCTCATCGTTCAATGATTGTTTTTTCTCAAGCATCATATCGATTTTCTCTTCAAGTGTTCCGGTCGTAATCAGCTTATGGACATGGACGAACCGGTTCTGGCCGATCCGGTAAGCGCGGTCTGTCGCCTGATTCTCAACCGCCGGATTCCACCAGCGATCGTAGTGGATCACATGATTTGCCGCCGTCAGGTTCAATCCTGTACCGCCAGCTTTCAGCGAAAGGATGAAGAAAGGGAATTCTCCGGCCTGGAACCGTTCCACGTACTGGTCGCGCTTCGCCTTTGGCATGCTGCCGTTCAAAAACGGCACAGTAACGCCATAGCGTTCTTCTAACAATTCGCGAATCATTTCACCCATCGCAATATACTGGGTGAAGATGATGCACGCTTCGCCGTTTTCCATGATTGCATCGCCCAGTTCGATAAGTACGGCCAGCTTGTTGGACCGCTCCTCCACATGTGCCGGCTCTTCTTCTTTCAGATAGAGCGCCGGATGATTGCATAGCTGCTTCAGCCTGTTCAGCATCTGCAAAATTAACCCCTTCCGTTCGAAATGCGTCAACGTACCGATTTTCTGGAAGGTGTTCTGGACGAGCTGCTCATAAAGGACGGCCTGCTCTGTCGTGAGCGCGCAATATTCCTTCTGCTCAAGCTTGTCTGGAAGATTCAGCTCCACTTCCGGATCCTTCTTCGTTCTTCTCAAGAGGAAGGGCTTGATCAGCATCTGCAGCTCGCGGATCTTCTTCTCGTCCCCATCTTTTTCAATTGGGGCAATGAATTTCCGCTGGAATTGTCCGAAGGTGCCGAGATAGCCATGGTTTGTAAAATCATAGATCGACCATAATTCCGCGAGCCGGTTTTCCATCGGTGTGCCGGTCAGGGCAATGTGGTGTCTCCCTTTCAGCTTGCGGATGGCCTTGGACTGCTTCGTATCGGCGTTCTTGATGTTCTGTGCCTCGTCGAGTGAGATCGAGCTCCAATCGATGGCGGACAGCTCTTCGAAATCGATGGCTGCCAGACCGTACGTCGTCAGCACGACATCTGCATCCTTCACTTCCTCTGCGATTCTTTCTCCCTTTGCTCTGTTTGCACCATAATGGAGCTTCACACGAAGAGAGGGGGAGAAGCGTTCCAATTCCCGCTGCCAGTTGCCGAGTACAGAGGTCGGACAGATGATGAGCGCCGGTGTTTCCTGCTTTTCGACGAAGCGGACATGGGAGAGATAAGCAATCAGCTGGATCGTTTTCCCTAGCCCCATATCATCTGCAAGACAGGCGCCGAACCCAAATTGGCGAAGGAAGACGAGCCAGTCGAACCCGAGCTGCTGGTAAGGACGCAGTTCTCCTTGCAGCGATTGGGGAACAGGCGTCACTGGAATCTGTGTCTTTCCGTTCAGCTGGTCGAGCATTTTTCGCATCGACTGGTTCAGCTCGATTTGAACTCTGGCAAATGCACGCGGATCCCACTCTTCCACGTCTGCTGGCATTTCCGCTTCATCCTGTGCAAGCGAAAAGATATCTTGGACCCTGAGCCCCTCTTTCTTCGCTTGAACCATCAAAGCCTGGATATGGGCAATCATTTTCGGATCCAGTTTCACCCAGCGGCCGCGGATTTGGACGAGGCGGCGTTCCTGCTGGACCAAATCGGCAAATTCTTCTTCCGACAGATCAACCCCGTTCATCGAGATCCGCCAGTCGAAATCAAGCATGGCATCCAGCCCGACAAAGGCCGGGCGGTAGTTTGCCGCTGTATTTTTTAGCTTTGCCTTTACATTGAGGCTTGCTTCCCGCATTGCTTCCCACCAGGAAGGAAGCAGGATCTCGATGCCGAGCGCCAGCAGCTTGCCGCTCGCATCCGTAAGGAATTCCCAGGCTTCAGACTCCTCAAGCGTACGCGCGAGAGTGCCGTCTTCACCAGACAGCCAAGGGAAAAGCTTGATCCAGCGCTCTTGTTCCTTTTTAATTTCCGGCAGGAGGGCGGCGAGCCGTTTCGGCAGCTTGCTTTTCCGCTCGAGCGTGTACAAACGGTCAGGTCGTTTCGGATCACGTGCGACCGTCTCAAGCAGCCAATCCTCCTCATCCTCTTCAGGCTCCGTCAGGCGGATTCCGATTGTGTACGGGGCAGGCTCTTCCCCGGAAATCCCTGACCACTCGCGCCATTTTTCTTCATCAAAATAATCATTCTTCTCTTCTGCGGTGAGCGGGCTTTCTTCAAGCTCCTTCAGCTTCCACGCGAGTTCGGTTCCTCCGTGCCCTTTCTCCAGAAAGGAGGTGAGGGCAGTACCGAAAAAGCGGGCCGCAAAGGAGCGCATCGGCTCTCCAAAGACATCCTGCTCCCAGAAAGGTGCTGCAAACTCATCCCAGACGATCTGCGGGACTTGCCAATGCCAGGATTCTTCTTCGCCATCGATAAACTCGGGAACCCAATTCCCGCTGCCGATCGCTTCCAGCATGATCGGGGCAACCGCAAGCAGCGCATCCGCAGGCTCTGCCCATTCCCAACGCACTAGGGAGTGGAAACGCTCATTTCCGAGCAGGGTCACAAGCGAATAGCCGTCAATAGAAATCCCTTCATGGCCTTCCACCTGCTGTATCTCAAGAAACGTACCGAAAAAGCTTTCCTGATGCCAAAAAAACAATGGCTGTTTCCAGGATCCCGGACGTGCTTCAACGCCATTCTCATCCGTTACATATATGAAAAACTGCCCTTCTGACTGTGGAGTTATATGGATCGTGAAAACATCAAGCTTCATCGTCGATTAACTTTCCTTTCCGGCATTCTTCCTGAAAAGCCCGTAGTCGTTTCGTGCGCTTCATCAATTCTTCAATAAACAAATCCCACTGACCCAAAAGCTTCTCCTTTTTATACAGCTTCTGCAGGCGCTTAAGGTAACGGACCGCCTTCCGGTAGGAGTCCCGGTTCCGCTGATTAATGAAATCCTGGATCACCCGGTGATAAAGCGGGAACAAGGCGGATGGCTCGGCCTTGGCGATCAGTTCGATCGTTTTTCGATCCATAAATTCAAGCGACCGGTCCGAATACGCTTGCAACTCCGCCCAGCGCCGGTAGTCCTCCTGTTCAAGCAAGAAGGCTAGATAATGATAGAGGCTGTGGGGGAGCAGGTCCATATAGATCGACTCCCGGGACGCAAGCGGCAGTGATTCTGTTTCGATCGTCTGCAGCAAAAAACGGACGAACAGGGACTGTTCATAGGTGTTTGGCATTCCGTGGATATGGGACATGATTTTTTCTAGCAGGACGGGAAGGAACCTCTCGAGCCGCGCCTTAGACTTTCCCGCCTGGAGTCCTTTCAGCCAGCGGATCGCATAGACAGCAAGCCAATCGCCCTCTTCTTTGATCCGTTCAATCGCCAGATCATCTTTTTCCAGTAAGATCGCCAGATGGATCCTTGCAGCACTGTGGCGCCAATCTGCGGGTTGGGCCAGGAGCCGGTCAAGCTCTGTTTCCCGCTCGGCAGCTGCAGTGAACAGCATCTGCCAGAAATCCAAATATAAATCGATAAATGGATGGGAAAATGCACCGTTCATTTCAAGGTATCGGGCACTTTCCTCTTTTAGATAGCGATAGTATTCATCGAATGCGAAAGGAGAGGCGGCGGCCGAAAGAAGATTGAGCGCATCCTCTGCTTCCTCGACGAGAAATTCATTGAAATTCAGGACTGGACGGGGTGCGCTGTCTTCACTTTTATACAATTCAAGCCATTGTTCGCGCATGATTTTTAACGTTTCAACCGCGGCAAACAGCCTGAACAGCGGCTTCCATTCCCTTTCGACAGGGGCAAAGCCGAGCAGCCGCCGGTATTGGTTATGCGCCCATTCGACCAGTGTATATACATTCTGCTGCGGCGGATGGGCGAATGCCGTTCGGATCCGCTGCAGCCATTGCTCATAACTCTTTTGTGGCACTTCTTCTTTCAGCAAGTCGGAGCCCCGCTTTAAAGTGGAGAGCACATCTTGTATTTCCCAGCTTTCTTTCCAAGACTGAATCCAAGAAAAAGGACTTTCCACACCGCTGCGCTCAAGTGCCGAGAAAAAAACGGCGGCTTGGTGGCGGCAGATGCCTCCTTCATGGCAGGCACAAGTACTTAATTCTGAGTCAAGCAGATTGAGTTCAACGAACGCGGGTGTCACATCATGAACGACAGCTGACACCTTGCCCGGACCAAACCGGAGACCGTGCACAAGCTGGTGCCGATTCAACAGCAAACCCCGCTGAATCAGCTTCTGGTGCGTCTCGCTCCGCGCATCCAGCTCCTTCTTCAAGTCATCGCTATATACTATAATTTGCTGTTGGATAGGACTCTTCATGATCAAACCTCCAAAACCTTATTATACCGTGACGGAACAGGAATTGTCACGAGCACGGGAGGATGAATTGAAGAGGGGAATAAAAAAACACAGCCTGGGGCAAAGCGCGTTTTTCGCTGCTTTTGCCAGGCTGTGTTTCTTTAATAAAACTTTTTATAGCCGTTCAGTTTGCTTTTCCAGTAGGACTCTTCCAAGTTGTTAATTTGGACGCCTTGTTCATCGGCATGGATGAAGTTGCCTCCGCCGAGATAAATGCCCATATGGGAAATCCCTTTTTTATATGTGTTTTCGAAAAAGACGAGATCCCCCGGCTCCGGGTTCGTTACATAGTGCGAACGGTCATAATAGCCGTCCGTGCTGAGCCGTTTTATCGGATTGCCGCTTGCGTTGAATGCATGGTAGATGAACCCGCTGCAATCAAAGCCCGCAGGTGTTGTTCCTGCCCAAACATAAGGAGCACCGAGCAGCGCTTTTGCCGTTTCAACGACCGGAAGCCCTGATCCGGATTCCGGTGCGGGACGCTCAGGCGAAGGCGCCGGAGCGGCATTCTGGCTGCTGCCGATTTTCAATACTTGGCCTGCATAGATGAGGTCGGACTTCAGCCCATTCAATTCCTTCAGGCTGGCGACTGTCGTCTTGTAGCGCAGCGCAATTTTTTCGAGCGTGTCTCCAGCAGCAATTGTATGCTTTAGTGCCGATGGATTTGTCTCAGCCGGCTTGACGACCGGCGGAGCAGGAAGGACGGCATCCTTGCCGATCTTGATCGTCTGCCCGGCATTGATCACTTCGCTTTTCAGGCCGTTAATTTTTTTAAGCTCTGCCACTGTTGTATGGAAGTTCGCTGCAATCTTGCTTAAGCTGTCGCCGCGTTGGATCGTATAGATCCGGGTATCCTGCTTGGCCGGTGTCCCTTGGATAGCAGGAGGAGCAGGCTTCTGCACTGCTGCTGTACTGCCGTCGAGGACGAGGATTTGCTTAAGTTTGACGGCATCGCCCGTCAGATTGTTTAACTGCTTGATTTTTTCAACCGTCGTGTTATGTGCCTTTGCAATTTTCCAGAGCGAATCCCCGCTTTTCACTTCATATGTAGCCGCGGAGACCGGCCCTGAAAATGAGGATGCTATGAAAAATGCCGCCGTCGCACCAATCACTTTCTTTCGCATCGACAATTTCCCCCTGACAAAATCCTGCTTTTTTCCCAATTGTACCATACAAAGGAACAAATCTTGCAAGCTATTGTTCTATTTAATCAGTTTGTAACAATAGGAGAGAATAATCAGAATTGACTTTCAAAAAAGGCCTTCCTATCATAAAATAAAAGAGAGACATTGAAGGAGGCGCAACGATGGAGAAAAAGCAAACACGGATTGAAACAGAAGTCATTCATGCCGGTTACCATGCACCCGATTTTGACGGCAGCCTGACTCCGCCGCTCTACCAGACCTCGACATTTACCTTCCCAACGGCGGAAGCCGGGGAGCAGCGGTTTGCCGGTGAACAGGAAGGCTATATTTATTCCCGGCTCGGCAACCCGACCGTCCAGACGCTGGAAGCACGAATGGCTGTACTGGAAAAAGCAGAGGCGGCACTCGCATTCGGCTCCGGTATGGCTGCTGTAAGCGGAGTTCTGCTTCATCTGACGAAAGCCGGCGACCATGTCCTCTGTTCAGAAGGGATCTACGGCTGTACATTCGGCCTGCTCGGGATGATAGAAGAGAAGTACGGCATCACCCACGACCTGATCTCGATGGACAGAGAGGAAACGATCCGCCAGGCAATCCGCGAAAATACGAGTGTCATTTACGTTGAGACACCGATCAACCCGACGATGAAATTGGTCGACCTGAAAATGATCGCCGATATTGCAAAAGAATACGGCATTCCGGTCGTCGTCGACAATACATTCTGCTCCCCATACTTGCAGCAACCGCTCGCACTTGGCTGCGATTACGTTGTCCACAGCGCGACGAAATATATCGGCGGCCATGGCGATGTCATCGCCGGACTCGTGGCCGGAAGCAAACAGAACCTGGACGAACTGGCTGCAACTGTCCGCAAGGATATCGGAGGCATCATTGCCCCGTTCGACGCCTGGCTGCTTCTACGCGGACTGAAAACACTGCCTGTACGGCTGGATCGTCACTGTGACAACGCCGAAAAAATCGCAGAAAAACTGAAAAACCATCCGCTCGTCGGCAAAATGTATTACCCGGGCGACAGAGACTTCCCGCAATATGACATCGCCAACCGGCAGATGAAACGCCCCGGCGGCATGATCAGCTTTGAAGTGAAAGGCACGAAAGAAGACGCACAGCGCTTCTTAAACGAGTGCAAATTAATCAAAATCGCCGTATCGCTCGGCGACACCGAAACACTGATCCAGCACCCGGCAACGATGACTCATTCAATCGTGCCGGCTGAAGAAAGACAAAAAATGGGCATCAGCGACACGTTGATCCGCCTCTCTATCGGTCTCGAAGCATGGGAGGATATATGGGAGGATCTTGAACAGGCGATGAATGCCGCAGCAGGCGTGCCCCAACTGGAAGAGAGCAAGAACTGATCCTCAAAAAAAGGAGCCGTTAGTCGGCTTCTTTTTTTGTGAGATGCCCAAAAATACTATTCTCAAGCACATTCCAGGTGCCTGAGAAAGATAGATTCACCCCTCGCAAACCCGCACTATTACCCGCTTTTCCGCAACAGGAAACTATTGAAATGTAATTGTTACATAACTGTAAAATAGCTTTGGTAGTTTGTATGCTAGTATTGTAAACAGTTACAACAAATAGACTAGAAGAGAGTCAATAATTACCGGGGGGAAAAACTAACAGTGTCTATCGTCAAAAAAGCTTTGGTTTCTTTACTGGCAGTATTGATGTTCGCTCTCGTCATTGGACAAGCCGGCAACGCAAGTGCGGCTGTTAACGGAAATGCAATTATTGAATCAGGGAAGAAGCTATTAGGTGCTCGTTATACATATGGAGGGACAACTCCAAGCGGGTTCGATTGCTCAGGCTTCACAGGCTATACATTCAAGCAACACGGAATCAACCTGCCGCGCTCTGCTGCAGAACAGCACAAACTGGGCAAAGCGGTTAGCAAAAGCGAACTTGAGCCGGGAGACCTCGTGTTCTTTAACACAGGCGGACCGAAAATCTCACATGTCGGCATCTATGCTGGCAATGGAAAGTTCATCCATGCTGCAAGCAAAGGGGTTATGATTACATCCCTGGATGATCCGTACTACTGGAAATCAAAATATGTCGGTGCAAAACGCATACTTTAAAATGACAAGCTGCCAGGGTGAAAATCCTGGCAGCTTTTTTGTGTGTGAATAGGCAGGCATGTAAACACAATCTGATGACCTTTGTCCTCCGGATTGTAGCTTCCCTTATTTCAGCTGGAATGTCCGGGTGATCTCTATTGCCTCCTCAAGTTCAATTGCCGGCCGGTTGAAGTAGAGATCATAGAGGAAATCGCTGTCCTCTTCAGGTTTAATATAGAAATGGTCCTCTTGGATGGCGTCCATCGTTTTGACGTGGAACATCCTCCGCTCTGTTGGATAGAGCATCCCCGGAACCTCGGGATCAACCTCCCAAGCCATATACTTTTTTCGGTCGTCAGAGGCTTCCAGCTCCTCCGCCGTTGTCACCGCCAATCCCCCGATATACGCCCCATTTCTGATAAAACGGTAGCTTCCGTCTTTCTGCTTTTCCATCACCGTGTCTGCGGGCAAATCAAGAACGACCTGTTCGAGTGGATCGGCGCCCGGGCCATATTTTTCAAAGAAGATCGTGCCGAGCAGTCCAAAGAAGACTAGAAAGACGGCGGCACTGAGCAGGCGGGGGAGAAGATGTCGCGGCGCCCGCTTTTTTGTACCTTCACCGGATTTCACGTTTTTCCAGATACGTTCTTTCTGTTCTTCGCTCATTGAGAATTTTGGAAACTCACTGTTTATCAAATCCGACGCCTCCTTCCTCAACAGACTGGAGATTTTTGCGCAGCCTCGCCAATGCCCGGTGATAGGTCACGCTCACTTTTGGCTTCGGCCACCCTAGTATATCCGCTGTTTCATCGACGGAATACTCGAGCACGAGCCGGCAGAGCAAAACTTGCCGGTACGAAGCCCTCAACCTGTCAATTTCCGCATAAATTGCAGCCAGCCTTTCATCCTGGAGGACGAGCTTCTCAGGGCCGGCTGTGCTTTCCTCATTCTTGGAGACATCGAACAGCCGCCATTTTTTTCGTTGACGGTGCTGATCGACCGCGTAACGCTTGGCAATCGATAGCAGCCACGTTTTCGGCGAGGACTCTCCCTTGAACGATCCCGCGGCTGCCCGCAGAAACACTTCCTGGACCGCATCCTCCACATCAAATGTCCCTGTATAATAGATTAGAAATCGATAAACATCATCCCCGTATTCGAGGAACCAATTTTCAACTCGGTCCCAATCATGCACGCTTTGCCACCCCCCTTATTAAGTAGACGGACAGCGGCCGGAAATCTTTCACTTCGTCTAAAAAATTTCGCCGCGCATTATTTGTCATCCCTTGCCCACAATCCTATAATAAAGATAGCATGCCAAGTTTGTTGAGGAGATGAAGAAATGCAAAAAAAGGTAGTCATTAATGCCGCATTGTACACTGGAAACGAGGAACAGGAGAAAATCGAAAACGGCTATATCCGTTTTGATGAAAAAGTACGTGAAATCGGCGAAATGGCAAACTATAAAGAACAACAGGGCGAAGAAGTCATCGATGCTTCGGGAAAAGTGATCATCCCCGGCATGATCGACATTCATATCCACGGCGGGTACGGTATCGACGTAATGGATGCTGATCCTGACAAACTCCTTTTCTTGAGCGAAAAATTGCTCGAAGAAGGAGTCACTTCATTCTTTGCCACAACCATCACGCAAAAGCATGAAGAAATTACGGATGCGCTCCGAGCAGTGAAAGTCGCCAAGGATAGAGGCGCTTCAATTGAAGGCGTGCACCTTGAGGGGCCATTCATCAATGAAAACAAGGCAGGTGCCCAGCCGCTCCAATACATCGTACCGCCGGATATCGACCAGTTTCTGGAGTGGCATGAAGCGTCAGGGGAGCAAATCAAGCTTGTCACCTATGCGCCGGAAAAACCGGGAGCGCGCGAATTTGAGAATGTGCTGATCGAACGCGGCATCGTGCCGTCGATGGGACATACAGACGCAACACGCGAACAACTGCTTGAAAGCAGAACATCACACGCTACTCATCTGTTCAACGCCATGAACGGCCTTCATCACCGTGATGCAGGCGGCGCCGGTCATGCTTTGTTGAAAGACGGACTCTATGCAGAAATTATCTGTGACGGCATCCACGTTGTGCCGGATATGGTCAACCTTTCATATAAGGTGAAAGGCGCGTCCGGCATCTCAATTATCTCGGATGCCATGCGGGCAAAAGGAATGCCGGAGGGCGAATCTGAGCTCGGCGGACAAAAGGTCACGATCAAAGACGGGCAAGCTCGCCTCGAAAACGGCTCACTAGCCGGCAGCGTCCTTAAAATGGATGACGCCTTCCGCAACGTGATCGAGTTCACCGGCTGCACAATCGAAGAAGCGGTCCGCATGACATCCGGCAACCAGGCGCGGGAATTCCGCCTTGAGCACAAAGGCAGCCTCGCACCCGGAAAAGATGCAGACTTCGTCATCATGAGCGCGGAGCTGAAAGTAGAAAAAACCTATCGGCTAGGCGCCGGAAACTAAGGGGGATCTCAAAAGTGGAAATTATCAAAGTGAAAACTGAAGCAGAAGCATCGAAAAAAGCATTTGAACTTGTGAATGAAGGAATTAAGAATGGCTCCATCCAGACATTGGGCCTTGCTACAGGCAGCACACCGCTGAATTTTTATGCCAATATGCGCGAAGCAAAACCGGACGTAAGCAACGTGACAACCGTCAACCTGGACGAATACGTCGGCCTGTCCGATGAAGATCCGCAAAGCTACCGCTATTTCATGGAAAAAGAACTTTTCAGCATCTTGCCATTCAAAGCAAGCTACTTGCCGGACGGCACTGCTAAAGACCTTGACGCAGAATGCGCTCGGTACGACCAAGTGCTTGCCGACCATCCGATTGACCTGCAGATCCTCGGCATCGGCACAAACGCACACATCGGCTTCAATGAACCCGGCACACCGTTCGACACCAAAACACATGTCGTGGAACTGACACCTTCCACACGTGAATCAAACCGCCGCTTCTTTGAAAAAGAAGAGGACGTTCCAACCCATGCGATCTCCATGGGCATCGCCTCCATCATGGCAGCGAAAAAAATCATCCTGCTCGCATTCGGCGAAGCCAAAGCCGAAGCGATCCAACAAATGGTCAACGGCCCAATCACCGAAGACTGCCCGGCCTCCGCACTGCAAAACCATCCGGACGCCATCATCATCGTCGACGAAGCCGCAGCCAGCAAACTATAATCATAAGAAAACTCCCCGCATTTGGGGAGTTTTTCTTATTTAAAGGGGGGGGAGAGCGTGCGGATATCAACCAACTTTCGGAATATATGTCGCAACCAGAGGATATATTACCGAACTGGCGGATATATGTCGCAACTACGAATTATATTACCGAACCGGCGAATATATCGACAAATTCGCCCAAGTCCGCGGGCAGAAAACAAGGTTGCCCACCCAAACCAAACTCCGCGCTTGCCCTTAAGTAACAGAGCGCAATCCGAAGTGGCTTTTTTGACCTCGGTAGCAGTGAACCCGGGCGTGCATTCCCAACTTTGAACCGTTTTGCGCAGAAACCCCGCCCGAGATCCCGCTGAAAAGTTGGATATCGCCGTCTCAGCGAATATAACGACAACTCGGCGCCATAGCCATACAGAAACATGTGCCATATTTCACAACGACAAGCTCAGCCGTTAACTTCATGTTTATTGCCATTCCTTAAAAGGTAAAGACAGATAGACTACCGATAACTAACTTTTTGGGAGGTAATAGGATGTTCGATTCAGGTTATTGGGCCGCTACATACATGAGCAAGCTCCCCAGTTTGATTTGGGCCCTGATTGTATTGCTTGTCGGCTGGATTGTTGCCCGCATGGTCGGCAACGGAGTTGAAAAACTTTTGCGCAAAACGCGCTGGGACGAGAAAATTTTTGCACCGGAGCACCATGGGGAAGGAAAGGCTTCCGGGAAAAACGTTGATACAAACAAACTGATTGGAAAAATTGTCTTTTGGGTTATCCTCATCTTTGTCTTCATCCTATTTTTCCATCTGCTGAACCTCAGCGCAGTTGCTTCGCCGTTCATGGGCATGTTCGGAACGATGCTCGGATTCATTCCGGCATTGCTGAAGGCCGCACTCATTTTACTGCTTGCCTTCGTCATCGCTTCCGTATTGAAGATGCTCATCGTGAAAATCGGCCAGAAGGCTGCGATCGGCAACTTTATGAAAAAAATGAATGTGTCCGACTCGGAAGAAAGCAGCAAGAAAGCTGTAACTACAGCAGGGAACATTGTATTTTACCTAGTCATGCTGCTCTTCATTCCGGGCGTCCTGTCTGCACTTAACATTGATGGCGTTGCAGGACCATTCGGCGGCATGCTGCAAAACATGCTTGCCTTCATTCCAAAACTGCTTGCAGCGGCGCTCATTCTATTGATCGGCTGGCTCGTTGCAAAACTGATCCGTGACCTTGTTACAGGCTTGCTGAAATCCGTTGGCACAGAAAAATTCGCACACCGTCTCGGCCTGCAAAAGGTACTTGGCGACACAACGCTCTCTTCAGTCATCGGTACAATTGTATTCGTACTGATTATGATTCCGATCGTCATTTCAGCGCTTGACCAGCTGCAGATCCGTGCCATCACCGATCCAGCTGTCGCAATGCTGAACGACATCATGACGATGATTCCAAACATCGTAGTAGCTGCATTGCTGATCATGATCGCAGTTTGGCTTGGAAGATGGGTGCGCCAAATCGTGGCCGGCCTGCTTCAGCGGGTAGGATTCGATTCAATGACACGCAACATCTCCCTTGGCAACTGGAAGCCGGCAGCGGGCAAAATGCTAATGTCCGAAGTTGTCGGGTATATTGCACAAATCCTGATCGTCTTCTTCCTGACGATTGAAGCCTTAAACCTGATCAAGCTTGAATTCCTCGTTACGATGCTAACGGCCATCACGGCGTATCTGCCGCATGTCATTGCCGCGGTCATCATCCTGGCAATCGGTCTGATCATCGGCAACATCGTGGAAAAAGTACTTTCCAGCATCTTGTCTGGACCAAGCTTTAAAGTCATCACAGCCGTCGCAAAATATGCCATCATCGCACTGTCCGTGTTCATGGCACTTGACCAGCTCGGCGTCGCAGCGATGATTGTCAACGCCGCGTTCATCCTAATCCTTGGCGGACTCGCACTCGCATTCGGCTTGGCATTCGGCCTCGGCGGAAAAGACTTTGCGAAAAACTACTTGGCCAAACTCGATAAAACCATCGAGCAAACCAACGTCGACATGACGAAAAAACCGGCCAACCCAATGAAACCAAACGATGGCCCGGCAATGGGACAAAAGCCAAACATGGCCCCGCCTGCTGGACCAGGCAGAGGAGGACAGCAACCTCCAACACCGGGATCCAACATCACACCGCCTCCTGCACCAGGCACCAACATGCCGCCAGGAAGCATGGACCCAAACCAACCGCCAAACCCAAACACACCAGACCAAAACCTAGGCGGAAACGATGATCCAATGGAATAATAGATACAGGAACAGCGCCCATCCTTTTGATGGGCGCTGTTTTTGCTTGTGGGGCGTCGAATTGAAATGATATCTACCGCCTCCGACAATTTATGTTCATCTCGGGAAAGTTATCTACCACCCTGGCGATTTTATGTAGCTCTCGCCAATTTTATCTGCAATCCTAGCAAACTTATCGACCAATTACCTATAAGCACGGCAAGGGCAAGTACACGGGTAAAGAATGGACCCGCGGAAAAATAGCTCATCTACTGTTCCTTAACATGCAATAAAATCTCTTTGATAGGAATATGGTAGCGTCTGCCTCTGTTCTCTCCAGTGTAAGAGGACGCGGATTTCTTAAGCAATCGAGCGGCGGTGCGGGCGTTAAGATCGAGAAAAGCGGCCAATTTACCTACAGAAACCTTATCATCTACTAATAAATAAAAATCCAGGAGAGCGGAATAATGCGCCAGCTGATCTCTATGACCGCAAACAGGGCAGTGCCAATTCCCGTAAACCCGCTCCATCTTTATTGTTGAATTGCAGGGACGGCAATAAACTCCCTTATCCAAGTCCTCAATTGTCAAGCCATATTGAGATAATGGTCTTGCATGAAATGGCTGATCCAGCCTTTTCAAAGCCCTTGTCATTTTTTTCAGTTGAGTGTCTGACAGTCTTGGGATTTTATACGTTTGCAGGAGAGCTTCCCAGAGTGAGGGCAGTTTAGCGGGGCGGATCACCAGTTTTTTGGCATCAGGGTAATCGGGGCAAAATTGGATGATTGAATTGGTGCTTGTGACCACAACAAAGGGGTGGCCAGGAAGTTGAGAAAGCTTCTGTTTTTGAAGAAGCCGGCTAAGGTGATACTGCTGGTTCTTTACTTGGAGAACCGGATCCTGAAATGAATCGGTACTTTCACTATAGGAGCGAATCAACTGATGTTGTTCAAACAATAACTGGCCGGCAATATGCTTGATTTCAAAAATGAGATAGAAATGAGTGGTTAAAATGAGAAAATCAATTTGCATGAAGGCAGTGCTTGAAAGGGGCAAGCGAAGGTTTTTAAAAATGTGGACTTCTTTCTCAGGCAGGAGAGAGAGGTAATAATCAAAGGATTGCTCCCCGCGCAAACCGGCCTTGCGCCTGGCCAAGTCTCCTTCTATCCGTTCGCGGAGTGCATCCGGTAAAAGCCCCCTATGCAACAACCTCTCCAGTGAGATAATATCTGCGGCAAATCCTCTATCCTTTTGGATCATTCTTTCACCTTCTTTACTTTGATACCACACTATTCGACATTTCAGGGGAAATACCTTCAATTTGAGGGCCCTCGTGCATACTCTCGCTTCTCACTCTGACAATATAGTCCATCCCAGCGCAATCCGTGTCCGCCTCAGCCAAAGAATCTACCATCCTGGCGAATTTATGTCGCCCTCACCGAATAAGTCTACCACCTTGGAAAACATATCGACCAATTCACCTGTACGCGTAGTGGAATTCAGAAGCACCGGACAGGCAAAGCCGCGCTTTGTCCTTAAGTAACCCTAAATTACTTATCAGCGCGGCAGGGAATCTGCATAATAACAAGCAGTAACCGCGTACTAGGGGTTCGAATTTCCCGTAACGAATAGAATATCCGGTAAAACCGGATATCTTGTAGCCATCTCAACACTCCAACTGCGGCTATTGTCCGCCCCAGTGCAATCTATGTCCGTCTCAGCCAAAGAATCTACCATCCTGACGAATTTATGTCGCCCTCACCGAATAAATCTACCACCTCAGCAAAGATATCGACCAATTCGCCCATGCACCCTAAATTCATGCACTACTTCACAAACCCGGCACCCACGCCACACCCAATCCCCACGCACAGCCCAATCCCATCCAAACAAAAAAAACCAGGCGCCCCCAGCGCCTGGCCATACTCCAAAATCCAAAATCTCTATTCCTGTACTTCGCCCAAATCCCTAAACAGCAGATAAGCCAAGTAGTATGCTTCTTTGCCTGTCAGTTCTTTGTCCTCAGGCAGCTGGCCGATGATGGTTTCATCCAGCAAGCCTCTGTTGACGAGTTCGTTCCAGGCTGCGTCGCCGCTTGCGTCAACGCCGTATACTTTGAGCATCATTTCGGCGGCGCGGTTGCGGGTGGTCGGTTGTTCGGTGTTTGTGACGAGGGCGCGCATGTTCATCAAGGCGTCTTCGTATTTATCACCGGGTTCGATTCGTTTTAGGCCGGAGAGCAGGTTGGAGAAGCCTAGTTCGATCATCGGTTTGTCGACCGGCAGTTCGTTTTGGTAGCCGCCAACGACAAGGCCGTAGTTGAGCAGTACTTTTACAGCCGGGTAGAACCATTCGCCTTTATATGTGTAGTCCAGCTCGAACGAATACAGATTTGCGCCCTGATCTTTCAGCTTCGTCTGTAACTCCGCGATCAGTTTTTTGTCCGCAGACATGTCACGGAAGGAGATGTCCTTCCCATTCGCAATCGCGGCTGCGGCACCTGCCGCTTCGCCTACGCTCATCCCAGTCGGAACAACGCGGGCGCTGCCGGCGGCGATGGAGCCGTATCCGGATGCTTTTGACGCGATCAGAAGACCGTCGACTTTAAGCGGGATGAGAGAGCGGAATGGGACGGCAAATTGGACTGGGTCCGAAATGACGTAGCCATAGTCGCCAGGCGAGGTTGCCTGAACGTCGACCGGATAGGCGCTGAGAGCAACGCTGTCCCAATGGTCACGGTTTTCCCAAACATCGGCCATCGGAATTTGGTATTCGGCGAGCACGTGGCGTGTTTCGCGCACATACAATTCAGTTGGGAATTCAGCGAGCTCCGCGTTTTCAAAGCCCGGGAATTCTTTTTGCAAATAGGCGAGGATGTGCTCGGATTCTTCGCGGCCGGTTTCGATCGCTTTCCTGCGCTCCTCTGGGTCCAGCCCGTCAATGCCAAAAATCTGCAGCGCATTGACATACACGCTGCCGTCATCCTGCCTCACAATATTGAGTCCGCGGAGGCGGGTGTTGTCAAAATGCGGCTTGTAGTCGTAATGGAGGTCGTTGAAGCCCCAGCCGACATTATCGGTTACATCAGCACCGCCGAAGACGCCATCCGTACCGGCTTTCTTCACAGCGGCCCAATCGACATTTTTAAAGTGCATGACGAGGGTCACGGCCATTTTACGGTCCTCAAGACCGATGTCCGCACCGCCTTTGAAATAAGGAGCATCGGCCAAAACAGCGAGGTCGGCATCCTGCGTTGAATCGATGAAAGCTTTGGCTTTGATGACTCGCTCCTTGCCGTCTTCATCGACGATTTTCACACCGGTGAGGCGGGTGCCGTCCATCACGGCTTCCTCGACTTTCGTGTTCAAAGAGAGTGTCAGGTTCTTTTCACCCTGGACGAGCTTCATGAATGCGAGGCCCGCTTTTTTAATATCAAACCCGTGCTTCAGGTCGACTAGCCTGTGCCATTCGAGGAAAATCCCCGTGTTTGCCGGCTTGCCTTTCATATCGTTGCTCGTATCAAGGAAGTTCAGTGCTCCATATGTAAAAAGTCCGCCAAGACCGTCACGGTGCTCGATCAAGAGCGTCTTTTCGCCGTTGCGGGCTGCTGAGACGGCCGCGGCCACCCCTTCAGGTTCTCCGCCGACAACAACGACGTCGTATTCTTCTTCCAATACAGGCGCCTTATACGGTTCGACCGACTGTTCCAGCGTACCCCCGGATCCTTTTCCGGACAGATAGACACCCCAGACGAGCAGGCCGACAATCGCAAATAGCATGGCGCCAAATAAGATGAGCGCATTTTTCGTATGATTCATTTGTAGTCAAAAGGCTGTCTCAACACGCCTGCCGCCAACCTGCGGCCCAGGCGCTGACTTTGAGACAGCCTGTCCTCCTTTTTATTTCTTAAATTTTTTGATCAGGTCACCGAGCAGTACGTTGTCGGAGACGCGGAGCCGGGTCTGGGCTTCCTTGTAACCGTCGCGGCATGCTTCGACATCTGTCGCATTGCGTGTACTTAAATCATAGCATGTTCCGTTTTCAAACACGCCGTCCTGTGAAGCTTTAAAATAGACCGTTCCGTCCGTAAAGGAGCCGTAGCGGAAGGCGACAAGATTGTTCTCGCCGGCCGTCATGGTATGGCCCATCATATAAAGCGGGTCAGGAACATTGCCGAGCAGATCCAGAACGGTCGGCGCCACATCGATCTGGCCGCCCGCATTCTCGTAGATGCCTTTTCCTTCGTCATTCGGCAGATGGATGATGAGCGGAATCCGGTTGTACAGCTGATCGATCGTCAGAGGATCCGTCGTTTCTCCGGCCACTTTTGCCATTGACTCATTTTCGGCCACGCCGTAGTCATGGTCACCGTAAATCATCAGGACAGTATTATCCCAGAGCCCTTCCTTCTTCATCCTCTCGACCAAATCGCCGATCGCTTGGTCGACGTAATGAACCGAATGAATATAATTCGCGAAGATCCCCTCATATGGGCTCACATCTAACTTTTTATACTCAGGCTGGATGTCATAAGGGTGATGGCTCGACAACGCGACCATGAACGCATAGAACGGCTTGTCGAACGTCAGCAGCTTGTCAACACTCTGCTGGAAAAACGGCCTATCGCCGAGTGTCCAGCCGGCCACTTCGCCAGGCTTGAAGTCCTTGTCGCCGAAGAAATGGTCAATGCCCGTGTTCTGATACATCGCATACCGGTTCCAGAACGTCTTGTCATATGCATGGAACGCCGCCGTTTCATAGCCCTGTTTCTTCAACTCGGAAGCGAGGCTGTCAAACGTCTTGTTCGCATGCTTCACATATACTGAACCTGCGGTCATCGGATGGAGCGATTCATTGGCGAGAAACTCCGCATCAGACGTCCGTCCTTGGGCAGTCATATGGTAAAAGTTGCTGAAGTACATCGAATCGCCGATCAGCTTATTAATATTCGGCGTAATCGCTTCGCCGTTTATATCACGGTTGATGAAAAAGCTGTTGAACGCTTCAAGCTGGATAATCATCACATTTTTGCCCTTCGCCGTGCCGTAAAAAGGTGATTTCTCCTTCAGCTTTTCCTGATGATTGGTGAACCAGTCCTCGACCTGTTTCTGCTGCTCAGGGCTGACCGTCTTCTTATTCAAGATGTTTTCATCAATCGCCTTCCACGTATCAATCCCATGGAAACCGAGCAATCCGGCCTGGTTGTAGACAGACATATTATACCAGGTCTGCTTGAAAAGGACATCTCCATATTTAGAAATGTAATGATTGATCGGCGCCATTGTGAACAGATAACCTGCCGCAAAAACGACAACCGCGACGACAGTCTTCCATTTATAAGAGAGGCCGGAATTCCATTTGATCTTTTTAATGAGCAAGAAGATGAGCAGGGGAATCCACACGACAAAGTCGAAGAAGAAGGCCCAGTCGCTCGTCTGCATTAAGCCAAAAATACTGTCCTTGATCGCGCCCGTCTGATTTGCCTGTGACAGAACCGCCATCGACAGCAAATCGTGGAAATACCGGTAGTACACGAGATCTGCAAATGCCAAAATCGAAATGACGAGGTCAACGATTATCAGCGCGATGAACTGCTTTCGGCCGCGTAAGAGAAGCGTCCAGAACATCGTAAGCAGCAACGCGCCGAGCGTCACGAGGAAAACTCCGCGGTAGAAAAGATCCAAGCTGCCTGTATCTGACAGCGCCTGGAAACTTTCACGGAAATACTTCACAGCTCCGTTATAGAAAAAAATCGTATCTGTGTGCTTGTTGAAAGTGTACAGCTTGAACAAAACCAAAAGAAAGAACACGATAAAAATCACATGCTCCAGAAGAAAAGCCTTAAGGCCTTTTGCAAATTTTGCCATCCCTAAAATCCTTTCTTTGTCGAGAATCCCGACTGGCTGTGCGAGATCTGAAATTTATTATGTAATGCTTATCATTCCTACGATACCGCTTAGACTGCAATTTATCAAACGTTTTAGTAATTATCCTGTTCTGCCAAAATTCGAACCAACGTGTACAAATTTCCTAAAAACCCACAAATTAAACTTAAAATATGGTAAACTATGACGAAATAAGGTATAGAAGCCAAAGGGAGGGAATGGGAAAGAAAATGAACAACATGATACGCAAGACGATTTTGGCAGCATTCCTCGCCATTCTATGGATTGGAAGCTTTGCCTCCACCCAAGCAGCGGCGGCAGCCAAATTCACGGATGTCCCGGAACAATACGCACAAGAGATCGAGTACCTCGTCCAAAAAGGTGTGGCACAAGGCAAGACAGACACGACTTTCGGCTCCAACGAAAAAGTCACTCGCCAAGAAGCAGCTACTTTCCTCGGACGCGCCCTGGGACTGAACGGCACACCCGGAAAAACAAAATTCCCGGATGTGAAGCAAGGCACTGTCTACTCCGGCTATATTAAATCAGCCGTGGAAGCAGGCATTATCACTGGTGACACGAACGGTAAATTTCGGCCAACGGACACGATAACACGCGGAGAAATCGCGTTTCTTTTAACAAGAGCATTCCATTTCAAGGAGACAGGCAACGTCTTTTACAAAGATCTGCCGGCAAACACTCCGAAAGATCAGCTTGATGTAATCAAGAAGATCACAACAGCAGGCATCACAAAAGGAGAGCCGGACGGTACATACGGACTAAAAGTGCAAATGAACCGGATCGACTTCGCCGTTTTTGTAGCAAGAGCCCTAAACCCGGAATTCCGGGTCACATATGAAAATGCAACAATCGGTTCAAAATATGTACACGCCACCGAACTGAACGTCCGGTCTGGCCCAAGCACCAATGACGGGATTGTCGGCGTCCTGAAGCAAAACGAAAAAGTCGACGTGTACGCTCATGTCGGCAGCTGGTCCTACATCACAAACGGCACAATCACAGGCTATGTGAGCAACACTTATCTTGCTGACACACAATACGTCAAGCCGACACCAACACCGCCGGTAACAGGCAAGCATGTTGTCGCGATTGACGCAGGGCACGGGGGCAAAGACCCTGGAGCATCCGCAAACGGACTGCGTGAGAAAGACATCAACCTTGACGTCGCCCTGCGCGTCGAGAAAAAACTGAAAGAACGCGGGATGAGCGTTGTCATGACCCGCAGAACTGACGTTTTCCATGAACTTGGCGAACGCGTCAAAATCGCGGAAAATGCCGGGGCCGACACATTTGTCAGCATTCATACCAACTCCTTCACGCCGAGTGCGAACGGAACGGAAACGTACTACTACAACACAAACGACACACGAGGCGCCAACAGCAAAAAACTGGCAACCATCATCCAAAACAAATTGTACAAAGAAATCAGCACTTCGAACCGGGGCGTCAAATCCTCTGGCTTCCAAGTCATCAAGTACAACAAACTGCCAGCCGTCCTCGTTGAACTCGCTTTCGTCACCAACACAAGCGACGCGCAAAAACTCGGCTCAGACTACTACAAAGATCTGATGGCCGAAGCTATCGCCGACGGAATCGAAGAGTATTACAGAACGAAATAATGCTAGAACGAAAGACGGGCCATGAGCCCGTCTTTTTTGTTGGTTGGGGAGGAGAAGATAGGAGGGAGTAGTTGCTGAGGCGACGATATATTTTGTGAGAGAGCGATATCCGGAGGGAGGGCAGGTTACTTGATGGCAAGCGCGGTCGAAGATACGAATTGGCTCTATACCCACCCGCGTATAGATCTAGTTGCTGCCATATCTGCCAATTCGGTAATAAAATCTCTGGTTGCGACATATAATTGCCAGTTCGGTAATATATTCTGCAGTTTGGTAATATAATCATCAGTTACGACCTATATTCCGAAACTTGGTCGATATCCTGGAAACTGCCTGATCAGATCGCGTCCTAAGAAGTGAAACGGCACAGAATCAACCCGCTGCCAGTTCAATTTGTTGATATATATACCAGTTCAGTGCTATAACACCTGGAAAAACTTCGCCAACAACCTCCGCGGCTACATCTCCAGTAAACGCAGACCCATCGCCGCGCTTCTAAAAAAAAAGCAGATGCCCGCCAAACGAGCATCCGCCACCGTCTACCTTACATACCGTTCTCCAACAAGCAAGTCCCTTACCACATCTGTAGGAATCACAAACTCTACCGGCCCCATATACCCCGGTGCCACTTCATATTCATTAAACGAAATCACGAGCTGGTGGTCCGTGTTAATGTAAAACGGCTGGTCCGGCTTAATCTGCTCAAAGGATTCGACCTCCGGATCGTCTAGCCAGTAAATCTTTCCTTCATCCTCTTTCATCTGCTTCGCCATTTGCTCCTTAATGTTGGCACTGATCGCCTCAATATACCGGTCATCCTTGAACAGACCCGGCAGCAGGATCAGTGCTTCATTTTCCTTGTCGACGGTCAAATAGCGATTTTCCGTATAGGCGGATGCCTGGGTCCTTGTCACACTTTGGCGGATGGAAAGGAACTCAGGGGTTTCCGCAATGATGTCATAGTCTCCATCTATTGCGAAATGGCCCTCTGCATCCTGGTACTCGCCGTATAACTTTTCGCTCTCGGCTACAAACGCAGCATTCAAGTTTCCTTCGAGTGTCTTATTGTCCAATCCGAAGAGTGCAGGTGTTTTCACATCCACGCTTTTTGTACCGGCTTCTTCTTTGATTTCGTGGAAAGTGATTACTTCAATAATTCCTTTAACGCCGGGAATCTTCGCCATCGCAGCTGCGGCATCCGGGCTCAGGTTCACTGACGCCGTCAGGAGCAAGGCTGCCGCGACAGCTCCCGCTGGCCAATAGATAAATCCCCGTTTCTTCCGCTTCTTGGCGAAAGTCCTCTCCACAATCAAATCCAATTCCTTTGGGATTTCCACCTCTTTATATTCCTCTCGTAGTGATTCCAGCCTTTTGTCCATGCCTACATCTCTCCCTCTTGAATTGTAATCCTCAGCAGCTTCAGCGCCCGGTAAAGCCGCGTCTTTACCGTATTCACATTCTCCCCGGTGACCTCGGCCACTTCATCAAACGTCAAATCTTCGAAAAAGCGCAGCACGACAACAGTGCGGTACTCATGAGGCAGACGATCCATCGCCTGATGAAGATCGAAATCCTCATACGCATCGCCGCTTCCTTCTCCAAAAGCCTCGAGCGTATCCGAATCAGCGAGCACCAGCCTTTTCTGTTTCCGCAAAAAGTCGAGCGCCGCATGTACGACAATCTTGTAAAACCAGCTTTTTATTGAACTTGAGTCCTTAAGCGAACGAAGCGAGACAAGCCCTTTCTGGATTGACTCCTGCACAATATCGAGCGCATCATCCTGGTTCCGTACATAACTGTACGCCAGCCGGTAAAAATCCTCTTTATTTTCCATCACACATTGAACGAACTGATCCTCAGCATCCTTCCTCATCCCACAAAAAACTCCTTTTTCGAAAATGCATTTTCACTAAATAGACGCACCAGCACTGCAAAAAGTTGGCGCGTCGAAAAAGAGATTCTGGATGCAATTCACATAACAGCCAGCCTTCGAATCATTTTGTCGATATATCCGCCAATTCGGTAATATAATCTGCAGTTGCGACATATAATCCCCAGTTCGGTAATATATTCTCCAGCTGCGACATATCCCTCGATATCTATGCGGATTCGCGTCCCAAGACCATTTTTGCGCCGCTTCCAGCTCCGCATGCCGCCCATGACACCCATTTCCACTTCTCTTCCTAATAGTTTCCAAGTATAATAGCAGAATAGAGAGTTTACCGGGAGGCGGGGGTCAGTTGAAAAAGAGATTATCAGCAGCAGTTTTTTTCGTTTTTCTTCTATTATATAGCTTTGCAAATATTACGGTTGCAGAAGCAATTTCGGACAAGGAAAAGGTACTCATTACATTTGATCAATCGATTGACCAGAAGCTGCTTGAAAAGGCGGGTATCCAGCCGAAGCAGCAGTTCACAAATATACCGACCGTTTCAGCCATCATCACAGGGGAGCAACGGCAATTCCTCGAGTCCCAGCCCCAAATCAAATGGATTGAAAAAGAGCAGTTCGTCCAAATACAATCCACTCAGACGATAACCGCCCAATACAAGCGCGTCCAAGCGCACAACGCCAAAAAGGCCGGATGGACCGGCAAAAATGTTAAAATTGCCGTCGTCGACACGGGGATCAACGGCAAGCATCCTGATTTGAAGCTTGCAGGCGGCGTTTCATTCGTCAAGCAGTCGCCGTATGACGTAGATGAGTTCGGCCATGGCACACATGTCGCCGGCATCATCGCCGCACAGGACAATGACCTTGGTGTTCTCGGTGTTGCACCTGATGCGAAGCTTTATTCTGTTAAAGCTCTCGGCAAAAACGGTTATGGTACAGAGACAGCGATCATTTCAAGTGTTGACTGGGCAATTAACAACAAAATGGATCTGATCAATCTCAGTCTCACATCGCCGACTGGCACGAAGGCGATGGAGGAGATTTTGAAGAAGGCAGAAGAGAAGGGGATCCTCACTGTTGCGGCAGCCGGGAATATGGAGGATCTGAACGAAACATTCTCCGACGTCCTCTATCCAGCGCGCTATCCATCGGTCATCGCCGTCTGCTCGCTCGAAAACAACCTCGAGCGCTCGGTGTTCTCTTACTACGGACCGTCACTTGAAGTCTGTGCGCCAGGCTCGAATGTCTACAGCACGTATTCTGATCCGAAGTCAGGGGCACATGCAGACTATGGAACAGGCTCCGGCACATCGGTTGCCGCTCCGTTCGTAACCGGTGTCCTTGCACTTTACAAAGAGGCGTATCAAGACAAGACCGGCAAGCAGATCCGCAAGATTATGGAAATGAACGCACTACCGCTCGGAAAAGGGGGACGGAACAGCGACTTCGGCTACGGCCTTGTTCAGGCACCGGGCGAGCTGCTGTCCTCTTATACCGACATCCGGCCGGACGCTTGGTATACGCAAGCAGTCCGCTACCTGTCACAGGCTGCCATCATTACTGGTTATCCGGATTCCACTTTCCAACCGGAGGGCAACGTAACGCGGGCAGAAGCAGCAACGATCATCGGCAAAGCACTCAACCTGAAGAGTGAAGGGAGCACAGGCTTCTCCGATGTCCCGAAAGGTCATTTCGCAGAATCATATATAAAAGCGGCGGCTGAACAGGGGATCATCACCGGCTACCCGGATGGCAGCTTCAAACCGAACGCCCCGATCAACCGAGGTGAAGTAGCCATCATGATCAAACGGGCCTTCCACTATGACGACACAGACAAAGCGGCATTCAAAGACGTGAAAAAGAGCGCCTACTACTTTACAGCAGTCAACGCGCTCAAGGAAGCAAAAATCACAAACGGCTACCCTGAAGACAACACGTACCGTCCGGCCAAATCAATTTCAAGAGCCGAATACTCACTCTTCATTGCAAGGGCACTAAGCGATAACTTCATCACACAATAAAGAGCAACGCGAAGTTCATTTCCACAAGGGATTCAGATCTCTTAGGATTACCTGAATCGATCCGAGGAACTGCAACAAAAGAGGCTGGGACATAACTAGTCTCTAACCAAGAGAAAGGTGAAATTGAGCGAGTCAATTTCACCTTTCTCTTTTTGTTATTTATAAATTTAGGATCCGCTTGCTGTATGGGCCGTAAACTTACGTAAGTTCACGGCCATTAACGCGAAT
>NZ_JBWBKF010000045.1:0-11684 GCF_057657925.1 Lederbergia sp. B243.17 | reverse complement strand
GTAATATTTTGTTGTGGTGACTTAATTTTATCAGAAGTGGTCCTTATCTTTCATGAAAGACAATTAAAGCCGGCGGAATTTTACTCATCGTAAAATTCCGCCGGCTTTTTTCGTATCAGAGATGGGTTTTGTCCCAGCCTCATTCTTATTTTCAAACCAAGTAGTTGAATTTGAAAATCCTTGATGTTATATTATAGACAGTATTAAATAATAATAATTATAAATAAGGAGTTGGGTATAATGAGCAAAGATAAACTTTATCATGAATTGAACAGGCAGGTTGCCAACTGGGGAGTTTTATATATGAAACTGCACCATCATCATTGGTTTGTAAAAGGTCCACAGTTTTTCACATTGCATGAGAAATTCGAAGAGCTCTATAATGAGGCAGCCGACAATCTGGATGTATTGGCGGAGCGCCTCCTGGCAATTGGCGGAAAGCCTGCAGCGACAATGAAAGAATACTTAAAACTGGCTGCAATTAAGGAAGTGGAAGGCATCACAACGGCCAATGAGATGGTGAGTGAGACAATCCATGACTTTAACATTCTCATTGACGAATTGGAAGCAGCGAGACGCGCCAGTGAAGATGCGAATGATGAAGCAACAGCAGATATATTGTTGGCGATCCAAGAGTCGGTGGAAAAGGAAAGATGGATGCTGAACTCATATCTCGATCAATAAAAGCTTTTAGAAGCTGCCTTTGGAAAAATGAAATGGAAGCGCAAAGAAGGAAGAGGGGTGAGGTACCCCTCTTCCTTCTATTTTACGATACCAAGTGATTTCAGACCGTTAAAGATACCTGAATCATCGACCGCAGTCGTTGTGTCGGATGCATAGGCAAGCAAGTCGGGATGACAATTTCCCATCGCAAAGCCTCGTCCGACAGAACGGAGCATCTCTCTGTCGTTCATTCCGTCACCAAACGCGATGGACTGCTCTTTTGGGATGCCGAGAATTTTCAGCAGTGTCTCGATTGCACGGCCTTTGTTCACAGTGTCCCGGATCACATCATAGCAATGTGTCAGCCCCTCTACATTCACTTGAGTAAAATGATAGGAGGGATCTCCCTCATATAAGGAGACCTGTTGCTCACTAAGCCCCATCAAGGTTGCGCCCAATACATGTGAAGAGATGTCGGGTGTAAACAAACGATTCTTTTTCACTTGAAAAGCCTCGATAAACTGTTTGACAACGTCCGACGCCATATCGGTGTAATAATTGGACTCACTCGTATATAGTACCGCCTCATGGTCATGCTTTTCAGCGGTTGCAAGGAAACGGCTGACCGTTTTTTCGTCCATCGGTTCATCCAGCACGATTTTATTTTCATAAATAGCCAGAGCACCGTTATACCCGATAAAGGATGAGATGTTCAGCTCTTCAGCAAGTTCGGCAAGCTCATGCAGCGGGCGCCCAGTTGCGAGAAACACTTCGATCCCTTGCTTTTGGGCCTGCCCAATTGCTTCTTTCACCGAATCTTCGTATGTGTGATCCGGTTTCAAAATTGTTCCGTCAATATCAAGAAAAATTACTTTGTATGTATTCATCGGCTTCTTCCCTCGCTTTTTCTGAGTTATATGCGAGTGTACCATAGGAAAGCCGAAGGAGGAATTGATAGGCTCGCCAATCAGTCAACCATTCGTTTGCGGTAAAGGGAGAATGTCGACACGATTGCTGCGGCAGCCCAAGCGGCAATCCAGCCAAGCTGCGGAAGCACGTCAGCCCAACCTGCACCTGATCTCACTTTTTCAGCGATGGTAAGCAGCTGAATGTTCGGAAGATATTCGGCAATCTTCAAGAATGGATATTGATCAACAAGTGAAAGGATAAAGGAACTAAGAGAAAACAGAACGATAACCGGCATGACAATTACTGATGCTTCCATGACAGACTTAGCGTACAGGCCAAGCAATGTGCCGAGAGCAATATAAAAGATGGAAGAGAGAAATAGTGCGACAATAATGACCATCATGTTCTCCGGCTTATATTCGGCAAGCCAAACTGTAAAAAACATGACAACTGCCGTCAGAACAAAAGTCAGCAGACTTTTTCCGCCCATAATTTCAATCGAACTGGCGGGTGAAAGCATAAGGCCGCGAAGGGTATCTTTTTCTTTTTCTTCAGCAATTAGACAGCATTGGACAAAAGCTGCGACCATTGTAAATACCATGTTGATCAGCAAATATTGGGGCTCAAGTGCATCGACCTTCTGTCTGCCGAACAAAGCGCCCAAAATGATTGGAAAGATCAGAATGGATGAGACAGCCATATTTCGCGTGAAATCTTTGAAATCTTTTTGGAATATTGCGTATACTCTTCTGAAAGAATGTGTCATGCTAATTTCCTCCCTGTCAATTGGACAAAAATGTCTCCTAATGATGGCTCATTGGAATGTACAGTTGCCAACTCGCCTCTTTGCATAATGTCATAAAGCTTGCGGGCCCCTTGTTCCCCATATGGCAGAACGATTTTACTGCCATTTGTCAATTCGACGGTAAGCGTCATATCGGAATGTTGTTTCTTCAGATTTTCAGGTGTGTCCATCAGCTGGATCTTCCCTTTGTCTAAGAACGCAACACGGTCACATAGCGTTTCCGCCTCGTACATATCATGCGTTGTTAAGAAGATTGTAGTTCCTGCAGCGCGCAATGCCTGAAGCCCTTCATAAATATGGAGAGTATTGGCAGGATCGAGTGCAGAGGTCGGCTCATCCAAAAAAAGAAGTTCCGGCTCATGCAGGATGGTTCGTGCAAGTGTAATCCGCTGCTTCATCCCTTTCGACAGATGTGAAATCCGTTTCGATTTTTCATTTTCAAGATTGACAATCTCCAGCACTTCGCCAATTCTAGACGTGTTTATGCCGTAGAGATCACAATAGAGTTTCAAATTGTCATAGATCGACAATCTTCCGTATAATCCGCTATTATCGGTCAAAACGCCAAACCTTTGACGGGATGCGGGTTTTTTAAGCTTTGAAACCGGTTCCCCAAATACTTTGGCGGAGCCGCTTGTCTCGTTTAGCTGGCCTGTCAATATTTTAATGGTAGTTGTCTTTCCAGATCCGCTCGGGCCTAAAAATCCGAAAATCTCTCCTTTTTTAACATGAAAGTTGAGATTCTCTAAGGCTGTTTGGTTTCCGAAAATCTTTGCGACTTGTTTTACCTCAATGATATTTTCCATTTCGTACCTCCTGTGACTCATCGTTTTGCTTGCACATTTATCGTATGCGAAATGGACTTTTAGCACAGCATATTTCCGGTGAAAGGAGGACGGATGACGCTGAATGGAGCGTGATGAGCATGGATGGGTACCGTAGTTGTCTGCCTCGTCCGTTATTTCCGGGGAAATGAACCATCATTCTACATGATTAGAGGCCAAGCATCGCCTTTAATTCATTCATTTTCGACTTCGACAGGGGAATGTTTGTACTGTCCGATCCTGCTAGCACAAGGCTGAAGCTATTCCGGGTCCAAGGGATGACTTCACGCACCTTTTGCAGATTGACGATGTAGGAGCGATGGCAACGGAAAAATCCGAAGGGAAGGAGTCTTTCCTCGAGCTCTTGCAAAGTGAATGAGCAGGGGAAAGATTCGTTCTTTATGTAAATATGCGATTGGCCATCATTGCTTTCGATATAATCGATTTCCGGCGGATCAAATAGAACGATTTTTTCATTCACCTTTGTCGGGATTTTTTCAAATCTTACCGAATATAGTTCCGCTTGTTCACTGTTCATCGCGGAAATGGGCTGCTCCTCCTCCGGATTCATATCGACAGCACTAATTCCATCATCATCCAGACGGTAGACTTCATCAGCAGCAATAATCGCATTTTCCATATTGCCCGTCAGAATAAGAACGCCCTTTTGTTCCTGTCGTAATTGTTCAAGAACTGACAGAAATATCCTCTTTGATTCTACATCAATATTTTGATCAGGTTCTTCAAATATATATAAGTCCGGCTTTTGGAGTAGCAGTGCCGCCAGCTGGGTTCTCTTTAATTCTGAATATGTAAGTTTACTTATTTTTACATTTTTCTTCTCTTCCAGCCTAACAGCCATGAGGGCATTGGCGATCGTTTCCTCAGAAACATAGAGTCTTTTAATGAACGTTAACATTTCTTCGATTGAGAGGCGCTCATACAATCTGGGCTTTAGGAAAAGGAAACCGACCTTGTCCGGACTTTCCAGCAAGGATTGATCGAATACAATCTCGCCATGTGAAAGTCTTGATTTTCTGAGCAGGATTGCAAGAAGCTCCTCTCTGACGTTTACATTAGAATGCAGGGCCGTCACTTTTCCTGGACGAACTGCCAGATTGAAGGCGGGGAAGATGAGGGAGTCATTTTTCCGCTTTTCCGCATTGATCAATTGCAATACCATAAAAAATCCTCTTTTCGTATATATCTAGTATTTGACTATCATTATAGCAGGTTCACTTTTAGCAGGAGGAAACAATTTCCGGAAAAGTGGTAAAAATGGGGCGTTAGTGACGATGTAGTGAGGGAAAAGAATGTAGGCGGGGTTTTTAAGGAGGGAGAATATGTTTGGGTTAACTGACTTATGGGAATTCCTCTGGTCCGTCGTGATTGTCTATCCGCTCGTTTTGCTTACTCATTCAGCGGGACATTGCATCATGGCACTGCTCTTAGGAGGCAGGGCGCAATTCGCACTTGGAAGGGGAAAGAGGCTTTTTCATTCAGGGGATATCACAATCTATAGGCTGTATTTTCTCGATTCTTCTGTTCGCTATGCAGGCTTGAAATGGAATAATCGTTTCAGCCATCTGCTCGTTCACTGTGGGGGTGTTATTTTTAACATCGGCTCCGTCTTATTGCTGAACGGCTTGATTGGCTCAGGAATCCTTCCGGACGCTTCCTTTTTCTACAAATTCTCTTATTTTTCCGTCTGGTTTGCGGCGCTCTCCTTAATTCCTGTTGATTATGGGGACGGCAGCTGCAGCGATGGCCTGACAATCTATTATGTGCTGAAGTACAAGGATTTTCGGCAGCTGTCAAATTGAGTGGATTCAGGTGAGATGATCAAAATAGAGAGCCCGGATCCAAAGCTTTGGATCCAGACTCTCACAGGGAGTGTGGGTATTTTAAAGTTTGAATGTATCAACAATCGATTCCAGCTCTTTAGACAGTTGGGCGAGTTCTCTTGCATTTGAAGCGACTTCTTCCATTGAACTCGTTATTTGCTCTGAAGAAGCAGATGTTTGCTCAACCCCTGCAGCAGACTCTTCCGATATGGCGGCGATTTCTTCAATCGAGCTGTTCATCTCAATGCTTTTGGCAGTCAAATTTGCTAGATGAAGAGAAAGGTTGTGAATGTCCTCTGTCATGCCGGTAATAGCAGTTCCCATTTCGGCAAAGGTTTTGCTCGTATTTGTAATTTGTTCAGATCCTAATTTTACTTCTTCAAAACCGTTTTGCAGAGAGGTGGATACCTCTTTTGATTCTGTTTGGATGTTCTCGACGAGATGGGTGATGTCCGTTACTGAAAGTGCGACCTGCTCAGCAAGTTTCCGGACTTCGCCGGCAACGACTGCGAATCCTTTGCCGTGTTCCCCGGCCCGTGCAGCTTCGATTGCTGCATTTAATGCAAGCAAATTGGTTTGTTCGGCAATATCATTAATAACAGAAACAAGCTGGGTAATTTCTTGGGTAAGCCCGTCAAGCCCCAACACTTTATCTACTGAGTTTTCGACGATCTGATTAATCTTCTCCATTTGCGTTCTGGAGTTCGACATTAAGCGGCCGCCTGCTTCAGTCAGATCTTTTATGCTGCCGGAGGTTCGCTGAATTTCCGAGCTCTTTTGGTTTGCACTTTCCACCGTGGAGGCAAACAGGTGCATCGCTTCTGCGAGCTCACCCGCGTTGCTTGCTTGGCGTTCAGAGCCGGAAGCCAATTCGATCATCGTCGTTGCTACTTGTCCGGAACCTTCTTTTACTTCTCCTGCAGACTGGTTCAGTTCTTCACTGTGCACCGCCATGATGGAAGTCGCACGGGCCACTCTTGAAACAATATCCCGTAAATTTGTTTGCATCACATTCAATGCATTTGCCAGCTGACCGACCTCGTCCTTGGATTTTGTTGCAATTTCCTCCTGAGCCAAATTCCGTTCCGCTAATCCCTGCATTCGTGAAGTGGCTAGTTTGATTGGAGCTGCCATTTTTGTTGCAAAGATCCATATGACAAGCGAACCTACGATCACGGATAGGCCGGCGACCAAAATAATGACGGCCAAGGTTTCTTTTGCCGGTTTGTTAAAATCAATCATGTAAGTGCCGGCAACGACAGTCCATCCCCAATGATCATCCCGTTTTGAATAGGTCGTTTTCGCTTCAATTTTATCTTCAGTTCCAGGGAGCGGCCAAGAAAAATGGGTAAAGCCGCCGTTTTTGCCGTTTGCGATTATTTCCTGAGTGGATTTGATCCCGTTTGGATCAACAGATGCCCAACTGTTCTGGCCTTCCAGTTGAGGGTGGGCAATCTGGTTTCCCTCATCATCCAAAATAAACATATACCCATTCTCACCGATATCGATATTTGGATTAATCGGTCTTTTATGATCGGCATCCATTACCCCTAAAATGGCCGTCTTTACCTTTTCCTGTGCCTCCTCCAAACTGCTGTTTCCGTTCTTCACCTCTGCGTTTAGCGCTTCAATCATCTCAATCGTCATTTCTACACTATTTTTCAGGTTGGTTTTTCCCAGTTCATTCAGGCTGCTCTCACTTTTTTGGTAGCTGAACAAAGCGAGAATACCTAATGGAATGATGAGCAATGCCAGAGACACTGCGATAAGCTTGGACCTGACCGTACGAAATGCGAACATAATGTTCTCCTCCTGCGCCGTGATTTTTATAATATTTTGATCTCTCAGTATTTATCGGCAACTTATGACATTCATGAACAAGGACAAAAAAATTTAGCAGGCAAGGATTCAGCTCGGAATGGCTGCATAAAATAAGGGCTGGAAATCAACTCGATTTCCAACCCACGCTATTATTGCTTTATTTCTTCGATATCTTTCGTATCAATTTTTTCTCCTTTATCAAAGGCAACGGAGAATCGTACATATCCAGTCTCAAAGCTTTCTTGCATTGAAGGATCCAACAGGTTCCCGTTCAGACTAATCCGATCATAAGCATAATGCTCTGAATTGAGGATGGAGCGGATCTTCTCCGCGGAGGCGAGCATATCTTTCTTATCCATTCCGTCAGCATCAAGGATGATAAACAGATTAAAGGGTTTTTCAAGCTTCAGGTCCTTTCTCCATTTAGTATCCGGCGGATAGGTTCCTTCCAGCACCTCGATCATCGTACCGATTTCCAATATTTTTAACCCATTCCCGGTCAGCAATGTGGCTAGTTCCTCGTTTGCTTCTTGCTGCAGTTTCTCGATCAATTTCTCATCCAAGCGATCGTAATAGATGCCGTCATAGGAGACGGAAGGCTTGAAAAGTCCGGTTACCTCAAATTCATGGGCATCTCCGCCATCCCGGCCAATCTTTGTTACGTCATAGGAGTATCCGCCGCTTTTAAAATTGAAGAAACCGTCCGAGACACGGAATTCCTCCTTCGGATACTCTTTTGACAGATAAGTTTTCAGTGTCTTGCCCGCCATCCATTTTGAGATGGGATTTCCGTTGAAACTTTGATAGAGAAACAGGACTGGAACGACCAGAACGATAATGAGGAAAAGGTAGATCCACTTCTTTTTACGTTTCATGTATTTCACCCTTCATTTTTCATTTTTATGATCAGCCAGCCAATCACACCCCCAACTACCGCAAATATGAGGTGGAGAGCTGCAGTAAGGGACGCGCCCGTAAATGCGGTCGACTCAAAAGAACGAAAGTCGGCCAAAGCCCAGATAAACATTGGCAAAAAGGCGATCGCGAGAATAAACAGAAACCGACGGTAAAATAAGTACGTTACAAGCCCGAGCACCGTATATGTCAAAATGAATCCGAAGCTGTTATTGATAAGCGAGGTCTTCATTGCAATTACCAAAGAGAGAGCAACGAATAAAATCTGGTAAATCGAAACCTTCAGCTTAATTTTCGCAATGGAACTGTCCGCATCTGGGGCGGCAACTGTTCCTGTTTCCATCGGCTCTCCGGAGAGCTTGGCTAGTTCATTGCAATGGCTGCAGCTTTGCAGATGTTCCTCTAGCCAGCGGGCTGTTTCAGTATGCAGCAGCCCTTCTTGGTAGAGAGGAAGCAGATCCTCAACAATGAAACAATCAGTCTTCATCTTTTTCTACCCCCTTTCCTTTTTGCAGCATGATTTTTGCCCGGTGAAAACGGACACGTACATAGTTTTCACTTTTCTCCAGCAACTCCCCGATTTCTTTGAATGACAAATCACCATAAAGTCTGAGCATGACGACTTCTCTGGAGAGTTCATCCAGTGCTTCGATTTGTGCAAGGAGACGGAGCCGCTCTTCTTTCAAGAAAAATGACTCCTCAGCCGACTTTGCTGTTTCTCCCTCTCTTGGAATCAGTTTCTCGGTTAAGGCAGATGAATATTTCCTCGATCTGTAGTATTTTTTCAGCTTGTTTTTGGCTATAGAAAAAATCCACGTCTGCAGGCTGGAATTTTTAGCGAAAGAGGGGAGTCCCTTCAGCGCATCGAAGAAGACATCATGGGTCAGGTCCTCGGCAACAGCCCGATTCATCGTCTTGATTAGAAAAAAAGTGAATATTTTCGGGTGGATTTCCCGATAGATCTGCTCAAGCTCTTTCATGTCTCCACCCTCCTTATCTATGTAGTACCTTGAGTGTCATAAACGTTACAGTCTTTAAAAATCTTTTTTCACCTTCTTATTATAAGGAAGCATTGCGTTCAAAATCGATGGAATAGATGAAAAAACTACCGATATACTAGAGAAGGCAGTTTACCGGAAAAGAGGGAATGCATGGAACAACGCGAGGAACTGGAGCGGCAATTAAAAATGATCCGGCGAAAGTCGGTTTTGCTGGATGAGATAGAAGAACGTCTGAAGAGGATGAGAAGCATCGCAGAATATGCGGCAGGGACGGCTGCAACAGACGAGGAGAGAGGCAGGCTCAACAAGGTAATGAAGAATTTGCAAGAAGAAATTTCCCTTCTAGAGGGACAAGTGGATTCTGATATCCATTAAACTGCAAAAACTTCAACAATTGGGATTATCGATATGGTATCATGTTTGTATTCAAATTGAGCAGTATTTTTTAGCCTGGCAGATTCCAATGGGTGTTTGACCATTCGATATCCGCTGCGGGCTTTTTGTTTTTTACAAAGGAGGGGGAACGAGATGAGCCGGAAGGCAAAAAGAAATGTAACGTTGATTGGTCTGACATGGCCGATTTTTGTAGAGATTTTGCTGCATATGTTAATGGGAAATGCGGATACGTTGATGCTGTCCCAATACTCAGATCAATCCGTAGCAGCAGTCGGGGTGGCCAATCAGGTTTTAAGCCTGGTTATTGTGATGTTCGGTTTTATAACGACGGGTACTGCTGTATTGGTTGCCCAGCGGATGGGAGCCAACCAGGAAAAGTCAGCAAGGGAAGTCGCGGTCGTTTCAATGGGGATTAACCTTTTGTTCGGCCTTGTTCTGAGCTTGCTCGTCTATTTTTTCCATGAGCCGATATTGGGCTTGATGAATCTGCCGCAGGAACTGTATGGCGAGGCAGGCATTTATATGAAGGTAGTTGGAGGATTTTTATTCATTCAGGCACTGATTATGACGATAGGCGCGACTGTTAGGTCCTATGGATTCACAAGGGACATTATGTACGTGACGATTGGAATGAACATCATCAATGTGATCGGTAATTATCTGTTCATTTTTGGTCCATTGGGCTTTCCGGTTCTTGGTGTTGAAGGGGTAGCGATTTCAACGACCGTAAGCCGATTCATCGGTATCATCGCCGCTTTCGCCGTCCTGTTTGCCCGGGTGCCGGGAAAGCTGCCATTCCGTTTTTTATGGCGCTTCCCAAAGGAGCATGTGAAAGGATTGCTACGGATCGGTGTGCCGTCTGCAGGTGAGCATCTTTCCTACAATGCGTCTCAAATGCTGATTACCTTTTTTATTGCGATGCTCGGTACAAGTGCTCTAACGACGAAGGTGTATGCACAAAATATTACGATGTTCATCATGCTTTTTGGTATTGCGGTTGCCCAGGGCACAGAAATTATGGTCGGTCATCTTGTTGGTGCCGGGAAAATCGAAGGAGCATACAGGAGGGCATTAAAAAGCCTGAAAATCTCAATTCTCATTTCGTTCTTGATTGCGATCCTCGCCACGATGTTGTCGAGGCCGCTGTTAGGAATTTTCACGGAGCAGGAAGACATCATCAAAACGGGCAGTCTGTTGATCATGCTGGCCATCATTTTGGAGCCAGGCAGGACATTCAACGTTGTTCTGATTAATGCGCTCCGTGCAACAGGGGATGTAAAATTTCCGGTCTATGCCGGCATTGCCTCCATGTGGGGAGTGGCTGTTACACTGTCGTATATTCTAGGCATTCATTTTGAAATGGGGCTTGTCGGAGTATGGATCGCTTTCATTGCCGATGAGTGGCTGAGAGGTCTGCTTATGCTTTGGCGCTGGAAGTCGAGAATTTGGATCTCTATGATCCCGGTCGGCTTAAAACGTGACGACGAGGAAGATGAGACGACGGTTCGCAATGCCGAAACTGTGAGGGCCTAAAGTTCAACAACGAGTACGATTGCACATATTTTCTCCATTTTTACAAAAGCTAGAAGGAAGAGAAAAATGGAGTTGATAAGATGGAAAGACTTCCGAAATGGGGATTTTGCTTTTGTGCCGTAATTATCCTGATAGGGGCTGCTCCAGCAACAGCCGAGCAAAAACCGCATGTGATCAACGAATATCATCACGACGTGACAGGGGACGGCAAGCAGGAAACCATCGTCCTATACGGGGAGATGTTTAAGGAGTCGGACGTATATTATGAAAAAATCTGGGCTGAAATCGAATCCGTCGGCAGCATCGAGTATGGCTCGGGATACGAACCTCGGATTGAATTTGCCGATCTGAACCATGATGGAACGGATGATCTGCTGTTTTCCAGTCCGACCGGAGGGAGCGGCGGAATCACTAATTATGCCCTGCATACGGCAAAAGGGGGAAAGATAACTGAGATTCCCCTACCTGAGCCTCAGCTTATTGAAGGGCACTTTGAAAACGGATTTAAAGCTGTAATCCAAATTCCCGGCATAAGAAAACCGATACGCCTGAATCTTTCTGACCGGAAGGCAGACTATATCCGGCTCGGGCTGTATCAAAAAAATGGATTGCTGAACGAAGCGACTGAGCTGATGATTGATCCTGTCGCCCTTTATGAAGTGATACCGGGAAAAAAGGGAGTACGTTTAAAAGGCTATAGGCAAATTAGCGGAGCGTATCATGCAGACCGGATCGGAACGGTTGAGACAGTCTGGTCCATGGACAAAGATGGAACGTGGCAGCCGGTTTCGGTGAAATGGGTGAAGAGCGACAAAAAGAGAAAGCCGCTTTATGAACTGCCCCCTGTCAAGTAGACAGTGGAAATAAGTAAATTGGTTAGGCGGTCTTAGCCCTATATTCAATGGGGCTGAGGCCGCCTAATTTTTCTTGCAGACGGTGGTGATTATAAAAGTGAATGTAGTCATGGATTGCG
>NZ_JBWBKF010000041.1:0-22002 GCF_057657925.1 Lederbergia sp. B243.17 | reverse complement strand
TGGCCGTGAACTTACGTAAGTTTACGGCCAACACAGCAAGTGGATCCTAAATTTATACACAATAAAAAGAGAAAGGTGAAATTGTCTTGCTCAATTTCACCTTTCTCTTGGTTAGAGACTAGTTATGTCCCAGCCTCTTTTCACTATAATAGGGAGAAGACCAATCTGGAGGTAAGAATCGTGTCAACTAATAAAAAAGTTCTCGTCATTGATGACGAGGAAGATATTTTACGACTAATCAAAACGGTGTTAAAAAAAGAAGGAATTGAAAACGTAATAACAGCAGCTACCGCAAGAGAAGGGCTCGTTCAATTTCAAAATAATAGTCCAGATCTTGTTATATTGGACATTATGCTTCCGGATGGTGAAGGCTATGATGTCTGCAAACAAATCAGAAACATTTCCAAAGTCCCCATTCTATTTTTATCAGCTAAAAATGAGGAAATTGATAAGATATTGGGCTTTGCGATTGGCGGTGACGATTACATTACGAAGCCATTCAGCCCGAAAGAGGTGGCTTATCGTGTAAAAGCCCATTTGCGCCGGGCAGAGTATATGCAGCCTGAATCACCGATAGAGACAAAGTTCCAGGCTGGGCCGTTTGAATTAAACGAAGAAAAGGCACAGTTAAAAAAGGACGGGCAAGTGATTGACTTGAAGCCAAAGGAACTCGGATTAATGAAGGTCTTCCTCCAAAACAAAAACAAGGTAATCAGTAAAGAACAGCTCTACGACGCTGTTTGGGGGGAAGATTTCTACGGCATGGATAATACAGTCATGGTCCATATCCACAGACTTCGGGAAAAAATTGAAGACCAGCCTTCTCATCCTCAATACGTGGTAACGGTTAAAGGCTTAGGGTACAAGCTGGTTATAGAGGATGCATAGGCATGAAATGGAAGCTGACGGGAAGGTATTTATTATCGATTGTATTGGTCGTTGTCTTAGTTATCTTTATTAATTTCATCCTTGGAATGGCGATGATCCTGGCACAGATTACTTTTGATGTCCCGATTTTTCAAAATCGTGAAATCTCGCCGGAGCAATTCACGAGAAAGTTCCAGCAAGAAATTACTTCGGATCAGCAAGATGCAGCAGTCACTAAAGAAGGACAGGAAAAGTTAGCAAGAAAGAATGCTTGGATCCAAATCTTAGATGAAAATGGTACAGAGGTATACAGCTTCGGAGTTCCTGAGAATAGAAAGAAAAAATATACTCCTGCAGATATTATTCAAATGTATAAATATAAAGAAGTAAATCGCGATACTGTCGTTTATGTTGGTGAAAAGAAGAAAAACGGCCGCCAGTTCAGTTATTTGATTGGTATTGAAGATCCACATTTAGATCGCCAATTTATCTCCTACAATAATCAAGATATCGCAAGAGTAGTGAATGTTGGAATGGTTGTTTTGCTAATAGATATCCTGATCGCATTACTGGTCGGCTACCTTTTTAGCAAAAGGCTCACACAGCCATTGCATACCCTGATTGAAGGTATAAAAAAATTGGCCAATCATGATTACGGTCATCGTGCTGAATCAAGAGGATTATATAAAAATGTATTTTATAATTTTAATCTTTTGGCGGACCAATTAAAGGTAAGTGAGAGGGAAAGGAAAAGGCTGGATGTGATGAAGGAGGAATGGATTGCCAACATTTCTCATGATATTAAAACTCCCCTATCTTCTATACAGGGCTATGCAGAAATCATCAAGGATCCGGATTATAGCTTTTCTCCTGAAGAAATAAGGGAATATGCAGAAATTATTGAAGCAAAATCCCATTATATTAAAGAAGTAATGGAAGACTTGAATTTATCGACGAGGTTAAAGAATAAAGAGCTGTCCTTGGTGAAAAAAGAGGTAAATCTAGTTGCTTTGCTGCGTAAGATTGTGATTGATCTAATAAACGATCCTAATTATGCTGACCGTACGATCCGGTTCCATGTACATCAAGAAACGATAGGTTTGGAAGTAGATGAAATCCTTTTCCGCAGAGCAATCAATAATTTAATCTATAATGCGATCGTCCATAACGATAAAAATGTAGAAATAAACGTCAGTGCTGAAAAAAATGATCAGTACACAAAAATTGTAATCGAAGATAACGGCAAAGGCATAAAGAAAGAGGAACTGGAAAGGATTTTTGACCGATACTATCGCGGCACAAATACGGGGATTGCCCATAAGGGGTCCGGATTGGGTATGGCGATAGCCCATGACATAATCAAAGCCCATGGAGGCCAAATCACCATTCAGAGTGAAGTGGGCTCGGGCACAACAATTGAAATTAACATATGATACAGGAAAAATGTGTGCATGCTCTGATATAAGCATCCTTGGGCCAATATGAAAAGCAAGTGATATTTAGAACTATGTAAGGGATTGGCAAGAGGATAAGACCTGAAGATGTACGACAGCAAAAATGATAAACAAATAAAAATGTAAAAAGAGTTAAAGAGCTAACTCTTTTTACATTTTACTTAGACTTACTTATTTTTTCTAATTTCTTTTTGGATGTTCCGCAATGCCTTTTTCGATCCGCGCCCTATATCATGGTTTAGTTTTCTCGTTTTAAAATCAACGAATAGAGTGTCTAGATCATAGCCTTCCGGATATAACTCTTCTGCTTTCAACTCCAGTTCCAACCGCTTTTCGTTTACCTCAATATATTGATTTTGATAAAACACAGTAACGTTATAATAATTGTCCTTTTCTTTAAACACGATGCCAAAGTCATCGTGGTCAAGCAGTTTTACGCGGTCTCCTTTTTGATAGTCGATAGGATTGTTTGCTATTTCAACCACTGCTTTTGGCCTTCGGATTTTGCTTTCATGTAACCTTTCCAAGCGATATTCTTTATTTTTTATATAACTCTCTGCTCTTTTTAAAACATTTTCTGGAATATTCATTTTTCTGGAGATCCATAAGGCATTGCTGTCTCCAGACTGCCCAATAAGCAGTTTATACAATGGTTCTAATGTTTCTTGATTGAATTGCATGGCAGCGTTCATAAAGTCACTATGCATTTCGGAAAAACGTTTTATTTCTCCATAATGCGTTGTCGCAACCGTTATACATCCTTTAAGATAAAACTCTTCCAAGAGGGAGATGGCTAATGCTGCACCTTCGTTCGGCTCTGTCCCACTGCCAATTTCATCAAAAAGCAACAGGGTATTGTTGTTTACTGACCGGAGAATCTCTGACAAGTTCTTCATGTGGGAAGAGAACGTGCTAAGCGCATTTTCTAAACTCTGATTGTCGCCAATGTCGACAAACATCCTCTCAAATACTGCTATTTCGGTTTCTCTCGAAGCGGTAATATGGAACCCGGACATCGTTGCCAACGTAACAAGACCAATTGTCTTCAGCACAATTGTTTTTCCTCCGGCGTTCGGTCCGGTGATGATTAAGCTGCGATAACTGCTCCCAATCTCAAACTGGAGTGGTATCACGTTACCAGATAGCAATGGATGCTTGCAATTGATCAAGTTTATATACCCATGATCATTTATGTTTGGCTCAATCCCATCTACATGCTTGCTGTATTTCGCTTTGGCAAAAATCATATCGTACTGGGCTATGAGCTCCGTATTAATCTTTATGGTTTGAATATTTTCATTTAATAGCCCTGTTAAAGTGGCGAGTATTTGATATTCCAACATCGCCTCCTCGGATTTTAATGTTGCTAATTCAACACTTAATTTCCCAACTACACCAGGTTCCATAAAGACGGTCGAGCCTTTGGAAGAGATTTCAACGATTGTTCCCTGTACCTGATTTTTATATGAGGATTTTATTGGTATCGTATAGCGATCACTTTTAATGCTGATGATGAATTCCTGAATATAGTTTCTATTGGCGCTGCTATTTAAAAACTTATTTAACCGTTCCTTTATTTTTTGTTCCGTTGTTTGAATCTGGTGACGAATGCGTTTAAGTTCTTTGCTGGCATCCGAGCTCACCTGATTATTTTTAATCGAAAAGTTAATTTCCTCTTCTATATTTGAGAATTCCGTCATGGAATTCGCATAGGACGATAGTGTCGGAGCAAAGAATTCTTTACTGGACATGAACGTTTTTATTCTTCGGCACCCTCTTAAAAAATCAGACATGGCCAAAAGCTCCGTTGGAGATAAAATGATGCCTTTTTCCAGTTTGCCGATCGTGTGTTCAATAGTGGAAACACCCATGAAGGGCACATTCCCTCCCGCATCAAGAATGGCGCGCGCCTCAGACGTTTCGGTTAATCGGTGTTTGACTATCTTTAAGCTGGAACTTGGAATTAATTTATCAAATAGTTGTTTGCCCAGTCCGCTGACGCAGTACGATTTTACGATTTCTTTTAGCTCATTGTATTGTAATTTTTCAAAAGTATTTTCATTCATTTTTTATTCTCCTCAATGTGATGTATGGATCAGCAATGAAGAAACCTGATTGTACGATTTCAATGAGTTGCATATAAAAATAGAAAAAAGCTGCGGTGGATACCGCAGCTTACGTTCACAATGCAAAGGAACACGCACAAATAAAACCATCGAAACGATAGCTCTACTCATGAAGTGATGCGCTTGTTTGTAAAGTATGGCAGGTATCTTCATAGGCGGAAATAAGTCCATAACAAAATAAAGGGTACAATTTACACAAAATCCCCTGCTCTTCGTTCTTCCTTATTTCCTATAATGTTTTCCTATTTAGACACTACCGCACTCATCAACATGCACCTCTTATGATATTTAATATGCTCATTGAAATTGACTTTACGGGGATCATTATAATCTATGTTGTTCAAAATGTAAAGAACCTTCAGTTATCGTACAAACCGTGCGTAACTCTTGATGAATCAATGATGTGAAACTAATGATTCCTTACTGGTAAGGGAGAGGGGCTCATATGTGGGGGGATGCATTTCGTAAATGATTGTTCTGGTCGAGGAGATTTTTACTAGAACTAACCGAAAAGGTGATTCGTTTATTACAGCTTCGTTATCATATCAACGCTTTTGCTAAAGAAATGTACGCGAAATGCAGTCAGGTTTACCAGCCGCAGTTTGTAAAGGTTACAATTCCAACAATTCAGGGCTCTTGAACCATTTGGTTTGGGAGCCCATTTTTTAAAAGGATGTATGCCCAAATGATCAACCTGTTTGCGGGAGGCCAGTGCTCCTTCTTGATGAATGAAACCCCATGAAATAGGCTCTTACATCAGTAACAACCACCTAAACAAATCATATTGTGTTGAGGAGAGTGGATGTTTTCGGATACAAAAAGACAACAATTGACGCTCTTATTGCTGGTTCACCAAAATTTTTAAAGACAAAGGGGAGGTTCAAATGCAGTATTATCAAAACGATTTGCAAACATTAGGATTGGATAATTACCAAGTTAGTGAATTGGTTCCTATGGATCATATGAGACAATATCCGGTTGAAATTGACAGCAGGTATTGTGGCCGTTGTGGCGGTTGTGGTTTTCGTTGCGGTGGTTGCGGTTTTCGTTGTGGTGGTTTCCGTTGCGGTGGCTGCTTTGGCTGCTTTAGTTGTTTTGGTTTCTTTATTTAGGTCAGAGAAGAGAAGAAGTCCCTTGCATCGTCGTGCAAGGGATCTTTCTCTTGTCCCCTGTCTAGTCCCATGCACATCTCTTTCTACAGTTATTCAACATTAGCTCTGTCATATCGAACCTCCGTCTGTCCAGTTTGCAGGTCATAAAACGGGCACTTTCTCTTTTATTATTGATAATCATAGTGGACAGTCACAAATACATAAAATGAATAGGAGGGATCCGTAACCATTAGGAATAAGGAGGAAAGAAATGTCTAAAATTAATTCATCCACTCGACTGAAGGTGAAGAGGGATACATTTTTTCTCCCAGATCCAAAGGGTGGTGTGTATTTCCGAAATAATGTAAGTTCTTTCCGGATGGAAGGAAATACAATTTATCAATGGGTTGAAAAATTGATTCCGCTGTTCAACGGTGAGAAAACAATGGAAGATGTGACACAGGGATTAACACCTCCCTATCGTAATAGGGTTTATGAAATTGGGGAGACATTGTACAATAATGGCTTTGTTAGGGATGCCAGTAAAGATGCCCCCCATCAATTACCTCCATCTGTTCTCGAAAAATATGCTTCACAAATTGAATTTATTGAGAGCTTTGCGGAGTCCGGTGGGTATCGTTTTCAACAGTATCGTCAAGCTAACGTTCTTGCGGTGGGCTCGGGGCCCTTTCTCGTTTCTTTGGTCTCTGCATTAATCGAATCAGGGCTGCCTAAAGTACATGTGATGGACATGGATCCAGCTTATACAAGCAGTCGACGGTTGAATGAGTTGATTCTAAATGTGAGAGAAATGGAACCTGATGCAGAAGTAGTGGAGGTGCCTTATCAAGAAGGGGCAGAAAAAGAATTTTGGAAAGACGTTGTGCAACCTTATGATTGGGTTTTATACGTCTCCCAGTCCGGAGATGTAGAGGGAGTAAGAGAACTTAATTTCGTTTGCAAAGAGGAAAGGAAATTCTTTATCCCTTCTATTTATTTACAGCGAGTAGGGCTCGTCGGCCCGTTATTTCATCCTGAGTCTGAAGGGTGTTGGGAGTCGGCGTGGCGCAGGCTTCATCAATCCGTATTGCAGACAGAACAGCAGCCCCAGCCTTATTCGTCAACACCAGGATCCATTTTGGCAAATGTCGCTGTGTTCGAAATGTTTAAGCATGTTACAGGCATTGCGGATTCAAATCAGAGCAGTCAAATTTACTTGCTTGATCCTGAAACGCTGGAGGGTGAATGGTCCCCATTTATCACACATCCACTGGCTGCCGCAAGAAGTTTTACGCCCCAACTTGTTGAAGATCTTGAAGGAAGGCTAATGAAGGAAACAGTCAGAGAGGCTCAATCGGAGGACCTCTTGAAATACTTCAGTCAGTTAACCTCCAAAAAGACGGGGATTTTTCATACGTGGGCAGAACGGGATTTGTCACAGCTTCCACTTGCCCAGTGTTATGTACAGGCGGTTAATCCCCAGTCTGAGGGCCCTGCAGAGCTTTTGTCAGAGGTTATCTGTGCGAATCTGACACATGAGGAGGCAAAAAGAGAAGCGGGCCTGATGGGGATTGAAATGTACGTTGCCCAATTGCTTGATTTGGAGAGGCTCAAAAAAGGGGATGCTCTTCCAGGCGGAATGATGGGCATTGGTGCGGGGGAAACGATTGAGGAGGCGGTTTGCCGGGGGTTGCAATCTTATTTGAATGAAGAATTGGCAAAAAGACAGAGTGATCGGCTGAATACAGTTCATCTGCCGAAAGAATTACTGCGGGATGGGAAATGCAGATATTATCATAATGCCCTGTCTAACCTAAACGGTACACCGACAGTCGGCTTGAAAGAGAATTTGCTGGGCTTTCCTGTGATAGGAATAAAATCAAATGGACGCTGGTACTCCAGTGCTGGTTTAAATACTACCTTGGGCTTACGGGATGCATTGAAGCAAGCACTGTTAGATAGCCAAAATTCGGCAGAATCGAACATGAGGAAGGGAACGGAGCCAGTTGTTTTTATCAATAAAACGGAAACCAAACTTGAAATCCCCTCTTGTGATGAAGAGACGTCGTTGCAGTTATTGCAATCCGCTATTGATACTTTAAAACAAAACAGCAAACGGTTATGCGTATACGATCTTACCTTTGAACCTTTTATGAAACAGAAAATGGCTGGGGTGTTTGGTGTGCAGATACAGGAGGATGATACCTAATGGCTGCTCATATTCTAATGATCGGACAGGGGTTATTGGCTGATTTTGTCTATGATCAATTGTCCTGCAGTTATCCCGTCAAGCGTCAAAGCATGGAAGAAGGTGTTCCTGAAGATGCAAAACTGGCGCTTGTGCTCCATGATGCCTGGCATCCGTCTATCCACCAAAAAGCGGTGAAAGGCTTCAGGGCAGCACGTATTCCGTGGCTTCGTGGCTTTGCCTCGTTTGGGGAAGGAATCATCGGTCCATTCGTACGTCCCGATACACCGGGATGTTCTCGCTGTGCGGACATGAGGCGCATCATAGCCGGAGCGGACAGTCAGGAGATGTGGGAGTTTCAGATGAGAATGGCAGCAGATGCAAGTCAGGGGCAAGATGCGTGGACATCACGAACGGCATTTTCGCATATGGCAAGCATTATAGACAACGAGGTTAAGAAGATCCTTCAGGGTATAACAAGCAATTTGGAAGAAAGGATTTTCATTACGAATCTAAAAACACTATCGGGCTCCAGCCACCCTTTCTTGCCCGATCCGGCGTGTCAAATATGCGGACAGCTGCCCGACGATACGGCGGAACGAGCGCAAATCAAGTTAACATCTCGTCCGAAAGTAAGCAGCGATGATTACCGCTGCCGTTCGATAGATGAATTAAAGTCTGTCTTGGCCAAAGATTACCTCGATGAACGGACTGGTATTATGAACGAGAAAGCGCAGGATTACACGCTGCCATTTGCGGATGTATTGGTCAACATGCCGTTATTTGGTGCAGATGAAGGAGTAGCCGGAAGGTCTAACTCTTATGAGGTGAGTGAACAAACTGCTATTTTGGAAGGCTTGGAAAGATATTGTGGAATCAGTCCTCGTGGAAAGCGGACAGTCGTTCGCAATAGCTACCGTCAATTAGAGTACTATGCACTAAATCCAATCCGGGTAGGCTTGCATGAAAAAGAGCAGTATGAAAAGCCCCATTTTCCATTTAAATCGTTTCATCCCGATCAGCCCATGAATTGGGTGTGGGGCTATTCATTTCTAACCCAACGCCCTATCTTGGTTCCGGAATTACTCGCTTATTATAGTTTGGGCTATGGAGAGGGAGTCGTGTATGAAACGTCAAATGGATGTGCTCTGGGAGGGAGTGTAGAAGAGGCCACTTTCCATGGCATTATGGAGGTGATTGAACGGGATTCATTCTTGTTAACCTGGTATGCACAGCTTCCCCTTCCGCGCCTTTCCCTTCGTTCCGCTGATGACAAAGAACTCCAGCTGATGGTCGACCGGTTTCATGAGGTAGCAGGATATGATTTTCACTTCTATAATTCAACGATGGAGCATGGGATCCCGAGTGTTTTAGGGATTGCCAAGAACAGGGGGTCAAAGGGGTTAAATCTCATTTGTGCAGCTGCAGCGAACCCTGATCCGGTTAGCGCTGTGAAAAGCACAATCTATGAATTGGCAGGAACGCTGGCCAGGCAAGACGAGAAACTGGAGGAAAACCGACAGAAATATGAAGGCATGCTGCGCGATCCGTATACGGTGCGAACGATGGAAGACCATGGCCTCCTTTACGGTCTGCCAGAAGCGGAGGAACGATTGAATTTCTTATTGGATGACCAACGCCCAATGCGTACGTTTGCCGAGGAATTTAAGCAGCCACAGGCAACCATTGATTTGAAGGATGATCTGGAACATATACTGCAGATCTTCCGACAGTTAAACCTTGAGGTCATTGTCGTTGATCAAACATCACCTGTTACCGAACGAAACGGATTGTACTGTGTAAAAGTATTGATTCCGGGAATGTTGCCAATGACATTCGGGCACCACCTTACCCGGGTGAAAGGATTAAAAAGGGTACTTACAGTACCGATGGAACTGGGATATACGAAGGCACCGTTAACATATGATCAGCTAAATCCACACCCCCATCCGTTCCCATAAAGGCAGAAGAGGAGGCTAAGGATGGATCTGGAAACATTTTTGCACGATCTGCATTTTGACACGGAAAAAGTCACTCCGCCGGATTGGCAAGTGGATTGGGAAGATGCACCGCTGCCCTATAAGCTGTATCGTGGCTTGCCAGTGGTTCCGCTCCCCGCGGATGTCCCTTTTCTGCTTGAGAGAAGGGAAGCGCATGTAAAGACGAGCTTGGCGGAGCTTGGTCATTTTTTATGGTATGTTTATGGGCTTACTCAATACGCTCAATCTGCTTTACACGATGAAACGAATGACAAAGACACGGGGGTTACTCCATCGACTCGCAGGTTTGTTCCTTCAGGAGGAGCGCTTTACCCGAATGAACTATACGTATATGTCAAAGTTGAAGAAGCTCCACAGGGCATGTATCACTACGATGCGGCGCATCATCGCCTAGTATTGATACGGGAGGGAGATTACGATTCCTATTTATCCAGAAGTTTAAGTACTGGCAATGAATCTTCTGGTTGTTTTTGCACTGTTTTTATCTCGACCGTTTTTTGGAAGAACTTCTATAAGTACAATAATTTCTCTTACAGACTCCAAGGTCTGGATGCAGGCGTAGTCATTGGGCAATCATTGGAAGTGGCCAATCGGATGGGTTTCTCTTCACGAGTGTGCTACCAATTTCTGGACCAGGCAATCAATCATTTGATTGGATTGTCCGAGGATGAGGAAAGTGTCTATGCGGTTATCTCATTATCTACTGGTGAATCTGCCCATTATGGCGATAAAGTAGGAAACAAAAGAGAAGCGGCGGCTTCAGCTGCTGCTTTATGTGAAGGATTGCCCCTGTTAGATCATACTTCCTTCAACCGTTCCAAAAGAGTTCTTCCTTACCCGGTGCTGAGAAAAGTGAATGAAGCATCGATGATGGAAACAACAAATTCATTTGTGAAGCTAAAAAACAATCATCGTGCAAAACATTCCCTTAGTACGGAAATGATCTTGCTTCCATTTATGGAGGGATTTTCGTATGAGTTCGCATCCGTATGCAGGGAGCGGCGCTCACCTGATAGCGACTTTATGATCGGAAAAGTGAGTCAAGCGCAACTATCCACTTTGTTAAAAGAGACATTCTCTTTCTCCTATCCCAATGATCTTGATGAAAAGGATGGGGATATCAAGAGTCGGATGGCTTTATATGGCAGCTTTTATAACGTAGAAAGAGTACCAGATGGTGCGTATTCGTACGACAGCAACGCTCATACCCTTCGAACGATAAACAAAGGGGATTACCGGGAGTGGCTGCAAAATGGATTAACCATGCCGAATGTGAATCTGTTTCAAGTTCCGCTTTGTTTCCATGTTGTTGGGGATAAAGAATACCACAAGGAAGAATTGGGATTTAGAGGATATCGCATTCAACAGATGGAGGCAGGCATTCTCGTGCAAAGGCTGCTATTAATTTCTGGTGCATTAGGAATGGGTGGGCATCCGCTGCTCGGATTTGACGTGAAGAAAGGGGATCAACTTTACAGGATTGATTCGGCAGGGAAAACCTGCTTGATCCAAATTCCAGTAGGGCCATACCGTCCCCGGGCCTGGTTAAAAGGGGGTTTGCAAAGTTAAGGAATGCTATTTTGGATGCATGCCCATCATTGCGGTGAATGAAGAACTTATAGGAAGCACTAAAAGGCAGTTTTGTTAAACAAATGATTGATTAATAGCAGGATTAGGATATAATATTTTTAAAAATAATGAAAACACTGAGAGTAAGAGTAGTAAGGAGCTGAAGTTGTTCAGAGAGCTGCCAGTTGCTGAGAAGGCAGTCAACAAAACTCCCCAAGTCGCTTATGAGTGGTCAGACTGAAGCTGAGTAGGTCTAAACGGATAGGTTCCGTTAACATGAAATAAAAAGATTTGTTTCGGCAAATGAACTAGAGTGGTACCACGTTAGGTCAAGCCTATCGTCTCTATAGAGACGGTAGGCTTTTTGTTGTAAGCAGGATTGCGCAAGAATAACCAAGATTGGAGAAGTATAGGATGGAGTACAATAAAATAAACAAAACAATTGTTACGGAAAGATTATATTTGCGGCTTTTTGAAACGGGTGATGCAGAAACTGTTCAAGCCTTATGTAATAACTTTTCTATTTACAAAAGTACCCTTTACTTACCATATCCCTATTCTTTAAACGATGCTTTAGGATGGATGGAAAACCATCGGAAAAATTTCGATGAAGAACGTTCCTATGAATTTGCCATTACAGATCGAGAGAGTGGAACTTTGTATGGTGCTATTTCATTATCGAACAACCAAAAGTTTAACAATGGGGAAATTGCCTATTGGATTGGTGAAGAATACTGGGGGAGGGGCTACGGGACGGAAGCAGCAAAAGCGATGATAGACTTTGCATTTAGGGAGAAGAAATTACATAAAGTCTTCGCACGTTACTTCAAATCCAATCCTGCTTCAGGAAGAATCATGCAAAAAGCTGGAATGGTTCAAGAGGGCTTATTGAAAGATCATATCGTGAAAGATGGTAAATACGAGGACTTAATTTATTACGGAATCATAAATCCTTATGATCACAAAGAAATAGAGGAGATCTAAGCAATGATTTGCGCCCCATTTATAGACACTTACAAGGTGATAGAGGAGAGAACATGATGACAGATGAGTATACATTTCCTGTAATTGAAACCGATAGATTGATGTTAAGACAAGTAACCCCAGATGATGCAGAAAGCATTTTAGCGTATTTGTCTGATAAAGATGTAATGAAGCACTACGGTTTAGACCCTTTTCAATCAAAGGATGAGGCATTGGATGAAATTTCTTGGTACCAGTCTATATTCGAGGAGAAAACAGGAATTAGATGGGGGATTACCCTAAAAGGGGAAGGAAGGGTGATTGGCAGCTGCGGTTTCCTGAACATCGTTCCCCGGCATTACCGATCTGAAATTGGTTATGAACTGAGTAAGGTCTACTGGGGAAAGGGCATTGCAAGTGAAGCGATTGCGGCAGTAGTTAAATACGGATTTGAACAATTGAATCTGCAGCGGATACAGGCATTGATTGAGCCGCCAAATATATCATCACAAAAGTTGGCCGAACGAAACGGGTTTATCAAAGAAGGGCTTTTAAGAAACTATGAATATACTGGCGGAAAGTTTGATGATTTACTAATGTACGCGTTGCTAAAGCAAGACTTAGTAAAGCGCCGATAAGGTTTCGAGTTCCCTAATCTCCCCCAAATTAAATGGAAAAGTAAACATTGATTGGTGTTAACAAGATAGCAATAGAAAGAGAGTTGACGAGATGGAGGCCATTCTCCATGGAATAATCTTAGCATTTGGACTCATTTTACCTTTAGGGGTGCAGAATGTATTTGTCTTTTCACAGGGAGCCACTCAGCCAAAACTACTTCGCGCTCTCCCCGCAGCGATTACAGCGGCATTGTGTGATACAGTTTTAATCCTTTTGGCCGTCTTTGGGTTATCCGTTATCGTTTTGCAGTTTGAATGGCTGCGGCTTAGCCTGATGATTGCAGGAATAATATTTTTGCTTTACATGGGGTACGCTATTTGGCGCTCTGAACCAAGAACAGCAAAAACCGAACAAGCGCTGCCCATCCGCCAGCAAGTCATTTTCGCTTTATCGGTTTCCTTTTTAAACCCTCATGCTATTTTAGATATAGTCGGTGTTATCGGGACCAGCGCATTAAAATATGCGGGAGCTGAACAAGCTTTCTTTACAATCGCCTGTATTGCAGTCTCTTGGATATGGTTCTTTGGGTTAACGATAGCAGGTGCAGCGATGAAGAAGTTGGATGGCACGGGCCGTTTAATGAATCTATTTAACAAATGCTCAGCTTTGTTTATCTGGGCAACCGCCATTTATCTTTTTATTGGGTTAACGTAATGTACCACAATACATATAACGAAAGGCTATCCCGCTGATTGACTATCAACAGCGACAAATGATGTCTCAAATAGGGGAGATAGGCAAATGAGTTTTAATGCTGTCATACATAACGTAATGGAAACATCAAAGGAAGTACATGGTACAGGGGCAGGCGTGATGGTATTGCACAGAGGTGAAACGGTCGTTGAAAAGTATTGGGGGACACAATCTACCTGTTCTGCCTCCCGTGTAATCGGTCCTGACACACAATTTCACATCGCTTCTGTTCGAAAATCTTACATTGGATTTGCTGTTGCCTATGCGGTTCATCATGGCTGCATTCAATCGATTGATGATCCCGTCACATTCTATTTACCATCAAAAAACGATGAGGTATATCAAGACGTACTCATTCGGCATTTATTGACTCATACGCATGGATTGGTCAAAAAGGATGATCAAATTCACCAAGAGTTTACCCCAGGTACAAGTTGGGCTTATCGAGGTATCGGAATCGACATGTTAACAGAGTTGGTCAAAAAAACGACCGGTAAAACTGTCGCAACGATTCTCCAAGAAACGGTATTTGCTCCTCTTCAGTTAGTGGAGACGGGGTGGTATCGCAGCATGCGAGAGAACTTTGTGGACGTAGTGAATGCAGAACAAAATCCACATTGGTATACAAGCGAAAATGTGGATGGCAGTCAAATGAACATGTATGTATCGATTCGCGATTTGGCTAAATGGGGGCAATTCCATCTTCAGAATGGCCGGTGGGAAGGCCAGCAGGTAGTCGATGAAAAACTAATCGAACTAGCGACCTCTATTCAATCCCCTTCAACATTGTCATCGACATTACCGCAAAACGGCTACTTATGGTTTGTGCAAAAAGATGAAGGGATTGCTTCGGATAGAATGGAATTAAGTTTGCGGCTGCCGTCTGGAAGCTATCAGCTTTTAGGCTATACAAATGTTACCTTACTTGTGATCCCTCAAAATGAAGTCGTAGCAGTGCGTGCCTTCAACAGCTTTGGCTCGCCTGAAGGCTTTGACTTCATAAAGGATGTAAGAACGTTTGGGGACACCGTTATGGAATGTGTAGAGGGTAAAGGATAGCCAATAAAGCAAAAGCCCAAGCCTATGGAAGAAGAACATTATATATGGTAGAATGGATGAGAACGTATATTCGCTTCTGAGGGGGTAGATAAATGAATCCATATTGCGAAAGTGCATTTCATCAAATCGACATAGCACTCATGAGTACTGCTGAGATGATCGAAGAATTAGAAGCGGCTGATTTAGAGAGAAGACCATCTTCACCTAAACGTTCGATAGGGGAGCTTTTGAAGCATATGGCAACGATCTGTAAAGCTGATTTTCTCATTTCTAACGGTGCAACAGAAGAAGAGATGAACGCATTCTACTCAAGTGTTTTATATATGGATGTAAAGGAGATCCAAGAAGCTTTGGCTGTTAACTTTACGTTTTTAAAAGAAAACTATCAAAAATTTACAGAGGCTGAACTTCAAGAACGGACTACATCCTACTGGGGAGTAACATACACAAGATATGAGTGGCTGCTACAGATTGCAGCACATGTTTACCATCATAGAGGTCAACTGCATTCTATGCTCGTTCATTGTTATGGAAAAGACCTGAATGTTATCTTGTTTGAATAACCTTCCTTCTTAATCTTATTTATCCAGGAGGTGCCGTATGGAGATGCTTTTTGGCAAAGCAGTAAATAAAGAAGCGGAAACATTGGTGGCCATTTACCATGATGCCTACGCGGAAAATGAAATGCTGGGCCTGCCTGCGAGCGCATCCAGAGCGACTGCTTCAGAAGTCCAAAGATGGATTGACGAATCGATTGTACTTACAGCGAAAGAATAACATACGAACAACATCGTTGGTACGGTGAGACTTACATATAAAGAAGAGTGGAACTGTTACGTAGTAAGTAGATTGGCTGTGAAGTCTCTTTACAAGGGAATGGGCATCGCAACGAAATTACTAGGATATGCGGAAGGCAAGCTATCCTCAATGGGAGAAAGGGCCGTTCGATTAACAGTAGCTCAAACTCACCCTTATTTACCTAAAATGTATGAAAAAATGGGGTACACCATTGTAGGGGAACGTATGCTTATAAACCTGCCGTATGATGAATATGTTATGGAAAAAGTATTATCACCTAGCGGAAATGATACTGCCCAATAAGATGCCAAACTAAAAAAAGCGCAATCCGTTTCGGAAAGCGCTTTTTTGTTTGGTTCTGAATGGAATAGCAGTTTGCCTTTCTGATCACCCCAGATTTCATTGTTTTGTCGATTTAATCGTGATGGCACCATCTTTTGTTTCGGCCGCCAGTTTGTTCGCACCTTGCCCAATCAAATGGGTCTTTTGATCATACGCCGGCAATTTTATATTAATATCCGGGCCAGCTGTCGCTATCTGCAGTGAAGTTGGAACATTTTTATAGTTGATGCCAATCATACCGGAAACACTTTTCACCTGGAGATTCGGCTGTTCTGTCGCTTCTGTCATTTTGATTTGTCCATCAATCGTTTGTATCGTGGAAGCTGAGCCTGTGCTTTCATTTACGGCCACGTCCCCTGCAGTTGAGGTAATCTTTAAACCCTCGATGGTACTGTTTTCTATCTTTATATTTCCATCTTTTGACTCAATCTTTGCATTGGCAGCGGTCAGGTTTTTAACATGCGCTACACCTGCAGTTGTTTGAACTTCGACTGTATCAAGGGTTAAATTCTGAATGGTGATGTTTCCATCTGCATCGTTAAGCACCAGTGTTTTCGTTTGAGATTTGGGCAATTGTACGATAACGGTTTCCCTTGGACGAAATTGAAAGTTATCTCTCCAGCTTTTTTTCTGCTCTGCCTCGTTCAAGATGAATGTATTGTTTTCTTCACGGATGGTCAGCATGTTTTGATTGATTTTATATCCCTGCAATTGGACATGTATTTTATCATCAGGAGATTCGGCTACTTTGATATTTAACACATCCATCGTCATATCGATATGGGGCATGGCCTCATATTCACCTACTGTCAATGTCTTCACCTGTTGTTTCATTAGGAGAATAGCGGTGATCGCGATCACTCCAAGCAATAGGACAACTAACGACTTGCGAATCATTTAGCCCACATCCTTTACGTCAATATTGCGGAATGATAAATAGGCAATCCCAATGCCAACCAGTGAGAGCACAAACGGAATGATGATCAAATCCGCCAAACTAAAGGCTGCACCTCCGTCGGAAACGGTTGAGTTGATTAACATGCCGATGATGACAGCAGAGGTAATCGTGGCAGCAGTGGATTTTTTGCGCATACCGAAAAATAGCGGAATCAAAGCAATGGCGCCAATCATTAACGCGTTCGTCACAGTCATTGGAAATGTCGCGACTAGATCTTGTACCGAAACGGTTCCTTCAAATAATCCTAGTGAAGGCTGGATAAAGCAGGTAATGATCTGTATGATCCACACGCTGGCAAAGACACTGCCTGCGGTAAAGAAGTAAGTGAGTATCAGTTTAGAAAACAATAGCTTTTTACGCTTTATCGGGTAGGTAAACAACACTTGCATCGTTTTCGTGCGAAATTCAGAAATGATCAAGCGGGATAAAATCACACTGCCAAAAATGATGAAGGTAATGTTCAAAAAAGTTCTAACGAGCGACATGAATTCTTGAAAAGAAGCCATCGTTCCATCCGCCTCATTTTTTGAAGCGAGTGAAAGGAATATGACAAAACCGAAAATGGCAATTAAACAGATGAAAAAGCTGATAAAATAACGCCCCATTTGATGCTTTTGCCATTCCAATTTGATTAAATTAAGCATATTGTTTCCCTCCATTAATCCGATTGACAAAGTATTCTTCCAACGTTTGATGTACAGCTTCAACTTCGTCTACATCAACACCGTGTGTAATCAAATACTTTGTTAAGGTCGATGGCTTTTCGTGTACACGCTGAACATCCAGGGTGCCGACATCCCTGATTTTGACGCTAGCTTTGAATTTTTCCTCTAGTAATCGTTTCGCTTTTTTCGTGTCGCTTACAGCCATTTTGATTGACGGAGCCTGTTTTTCGCGGAGGGAATGCATGGAAATTTCCTCGATTAATTCTCCGTGATCTAACACACCGATCGTATCGGCAGTCGATTCAATTTCTGAAATGATATGGCTTGAAATCAATATGGTCATCCCATATTGATGTTTTAACATGGAAAGCAGCTCTCTCACTTCTTTAATGCCGATCGGATCCAGACCATTGATAGGCTCATCTAACAGCAATATTTTAGGCCTCGCCACAAAGGCACGGCCAATCGCAAGCCGCTGACGCATTCCGAGGGAAAATTCCTTGATCTTTTTCTGTTCAATTTGTTTTAACCCGACAATGTCGAGAACTTTTTTTATATGGTGTTTGTCCTTATAGCCCATATAAGCACAGTGCATTTGCAAATTTTCATAAGCGGTTAATTCCTCATAAAAAATTGGATATTCAATGAGACTGCCAATGTCTTTTAGATATTTGTAAGACTTTGGGTTGATAGGTTGATTTTGAATAAGGATTTCACCGGATGTCGGCTTCACCAAATTCAATATCATTTTCATCACCGTCGTTTTGCCGGCCCCATTTGGGCCGAGAAAACCATAAATTTCGCCTTCTTTAATATTCATGCTTACCTGGTTAATAACCAGTTTGGTTGTATATCGTTTCGTTAATTGATGTGTTTGAATCATATAGCCCATCGATAAGCCTCCCACTTCGTCGTTGTTTACAGTATAAAAAACAAAAGTAAAAACAAAGTAAACCGGCGGGAAAATGCAAGTAACTTTTGCTTATTGGTTAGGCATTGCAGGAGAAAACCTGTTAGAGTAAAAGAAAAAAGAGGGAATCATAATGAAAGAGGATGCAAACATTCTAATTGTGGACGATGAAGTCGGTATTTTAAAAATGCTTGAGATCACATTGAAGAAAGAGCATTTTACACATATTGCGACAGCTGAAACGAAAGCAGCGGCACTGCAGGCTTTAGAGGATAAAGAATTCGATATCATTCTATTGGATGTCATGCTGCCGGATGGAGATGGTTTTGCACTATGCTCAGCCATTCGTCAGCAAACGACTGCTCCTATTTTGTTTATTAGTGCACGTTCCAGTGATTTCGATAAACTAACCGGGTTAAGTGTAGGCGGCGATGATTATATAACAAAGCCATTTAACCCCCTTGAAATTGTAGCAAGAATACGAGCGATTTTAAGGCGCCAGCGGGAGTACGGTAAAAAGGCGGCCGCGGCCCAAATGAAAAACTTTGTATATGAGACATTCACATTTACACCGGACGAGGCGTTATTAACGGTGCATGGGAAAGCTGTGCAAGCGACCGCTAAGGAGTTGGAATTGCTGAACTTCTTTTGCGAAAACCCAAACCTCGTGTTTACGACTTCCCAACTTTATGAGCGTGTATGGGGCGGTGATGTGTTTGGTGAAGAGAAAACGGTTACGATTCATATTGCGAAGCTGCGCAGAAAGCTGGGAGATGATACGAGGAAGCCAAACATTATCGTGAATTTACGAGGCATTGGCTATAAATTTATTCCGCCAAAAGGTGACGCATAATGAAAATCCAAACACGCTTTATTTTGCATCTGCTATTGGGTTTTGTCTTTTGGCTATTTCTTTTGGCCTTGACCGTACCGCTTGCGATGGATGGGATTATGCCAAGGCTGGGGCTTACTGGTGATCGTTATGAATGGTTTGTGATGGTTGTCATTGGTTGTGTAACAGGGGTATGGATCATCTGGTTCGGCTGGTATTTTGGCAGCCCCTTAATGCTTGTGATGAAATGGATCGCACAGCTTGGGAACGAAGATTTTTCCGCGCTTCCAGAAAGGGATACGATTTATAATCACAAAGGAAAGTTTAAAATGCGCTTTCGCCTATACAAAGAAGTTATTTTTCAACTTGAGGAGATGCGGACGCAATTGCATAAATCGAAGGGCGAGCGCGCGAAAGTGGAGAAAGCCAAACGTGACTGGATCGCCGGAGTTTCCCATGACTTGAAAACGCCGTTAACCTATATAAAAGGCTATTCCGCCTTATTGTTAAATCCAGCCTATAATTGGTCAGAGGAAGAACAGCGAAACTTCATTCAGGAAATTGATGATAAAGGATCGCATATGGAACAGCTTGTACAAGATTTGAATGTAGCTTTGCGATTTGATGGCTCACAGTCTGTACCGATTTATAAAACAAAACAAAATATTGTATCGTTTGTCCAGCAAGTTTTAGCCGATGTCAGCAATGACTTGCGCGCACAAAAGCACCAATTTGAATTGCAGACGGAAATCCCTCAGATAGACATGGAGTTTGATCCGCAATTGATAAAAAGAGCCCTGCAAAACATTTACATGAATGCGATTGTTCATAACGAAGGGTCGATTACGATTACAACATTGATTGAGAAACAACAAAATACATTGAAGATATGTATCCAAGATACCGGGGGAGGGATGACAGAGGAGACACTGCAAAATCTATTTAATCGTTATTACCGGGGAACGACGACCGAACAGCAATCTGAAGGAACAGGCTTAGGGATGGCGATTGTAAAAAGCCTGATTGAAGCGCATGAAGGCATGATATCAATAGAGAGTGAACTGCAGCAAGGGACAAAGTTTACGATTGTCTTACCGATTGATTAAGCAGGCATTTTGGAATGACCGTGAGCGGAAGCCTCCCCGCCAATAGCAAAAAAGCACAGATTCTCACTCTGTGCTCGTCCTGCATGATGCGTTTGCATCAGGAATAGCATCCGGAGTGCCGCATCTTATGCTTTATAGGCAACTTGGACGACCTGCTGTTCTCCATTTTTTTCAAAAAACTTTACCGTCTTCATGCCGATTTTTTCCGCAACCTTCTGTGAAGGGATGTTTTTAACCGTCGTATAAGAATAGATTTCAGAGTAGCCTAAAACAGTAAATGCGTATTCACGGCAGGCGGCAGCAGCCTCTGTTGCGTACCCTTTGTTCCAGTATTCCTTTATAATATGAAACCCGATTTCCGGCAATCTTTCGCCGTCGATGTTTTGGATCGTGATCCCACAATCGCCAATAAATCTATTCTCTTCTTTTAAAATTACTGCCCATAACCCATGTTTATACAGCTTGTAATTTTCCCTATTCCATTCGATCCAGTTTTCAACTTCTTCTTCGTTAAAAGGATGGGGATAATATTGCATAGATTCCGGGTCGGAAAGAACTTTTGATAACTCTTTCTTATCATCCAATTCTAACTCCCGCAAATATAACCTTTCCGACTCAATTACCTTCAACAATAACCCCTCCTATAAGACCATTGAAAAACTAGGATGCCAAGGGAGCGCACATGAACGCATGGCAACCTGCTTATATGGGTCTATTAAAACACACTTCGGACTAATCCTCCATCGATTCGTAATGCCGAACCATTGATAGCGGAGGACAGAGGGCTGCTCAAGAAGGTGACGAGATGTGCAATTTCTTCTGGCCGGATGAGCCTTTGGATAATCGAGGTCGGCCGATTCTCTTTCATAAATCGTGTTTCCGCCTCCTCTATTGTCAATTCCTCATTCGGGTAAAGGGTATTTAACATCGTTTCCACACCTTCTGTCAAAGTCGAACCAGGCATGACTGTATTGACCGTCACTTTTGTTCCTTTCGTGAGCTCAGCTAAACTGCGGGAGAGTGAGAGCTGCATCGTTTTGGTCGCGCTATAATGGGCCATTTCCAGTGAGGGCATGATGGCCGCTTCGCTGGCGATAAAGATGACCCTGCCATCTTTTTTCTCAATCATTTGTTTCAAGTATTGGCGAGTAAGTCGAACACCGCTCATGATGTTGGTTTCAAAGAACTTAAACCACTCTTCATCCGATATATCAAAATACTCAGCAGGCTCGAAAATGCCCAGGTTATTAATGAGAATGTCTACTTCAGGGTGCTTCTCGAAAACTTGCTGGCATCCTTGTTCTGTTGCCAGGTCCGCCACTGCTGGCTTAAGAATCGCTTCAGGATACTTGGCTTGTATCTCTTGAATTGTCTCATTTACTTTTTCCTCACGCCGCCCATTAATCAGGACATCGACACCTTCAGCTGCTAATGACATGGCAATCGCCTTGCCAATTCCTGATGTAGAGCCCGTTACCAAGGCAGTTTTTCCATTTAAATATAGTTGCATGAACAATCCTCCTCGCTTCCTGTATTATTTCCTATCTGATAATAATCGGATAGAGGCTGGGACAAAACCCATCTCTGATACGAAAAAAGCCGGCGGAATTTTACGATGAGTAAAATTCCGCCGGCTTTAATTGTCTTTCATGAAAGATAAGGACCACTTCTGATAAAATTAAGTCACCACAACAAAATATTAC
>NZ_JBWBKF010000039.1:0-131674 GCF_057657925.1 Lederbergia sp. B243.17 | reverse complement strand
ACTGTCTTTGAGAAGCGCCTCGATCTTGCGCCCGGAAAATGCCGACTGAGTATAACCGCATAAGATGATTTTAAGCATCATGCGCGGATGGTAGGCAGGACAGCCCTCATTTCGGAGAAATGATTCGAACGCTTCATCAGGGATGCTTTCGACCAAATGATGGATATGGAAGGCAATATCATTATTTTGTAGTTTCACTTCTAAATCTAAAGGCAAAACCAATTGATTCATGTTATAATTTTTAAACATAAGGACCCTTCTTTCCGGTAATATTTTGTTGTGGTGACTTAATTTTATCAGAAGTGGTCCTTATCTTTCATGAAAGACAATTAAAGCCGGCGGAATTTTACTCATCGTAAAATTCCGCCGGCTTTTTTCGTATCAGAGATGGGTTTTGTCCCAGCCCCTCCTTATTCGCGTCGTTTTTATCTATAGGAATGGACAACTCAAGCTACCGATTCCGATTTTCTACCTGGCTGATCCAATTTAAATCCGCCTCCAAATGGTATAATGTGCCTGTCACGAGTAAATATTCCCGCTCATCCCCTTGCAATAAGAACTCGGTTTTTAATTGAGTAAGCTCCATCACTTCTTTAATAATCAACGCTTTCTGCTGCTCGAGCATCTGCTTTTCGACGTGATAATCAATCTTTCTCGCACAACTCCATTTAAAGAAGAAGTCCTCTTTCGCCGTATTGTAAGGCACGGGCTCCAGCAGCCACTTTTCCAATTCGGCTTTGCCTTTTGGCTCCAATGCGTACAGCTTTCTTTCTTGATCATCGACTCCAGCTGATGAGACGAGTTGATCACGCATGAGACGATCAAGAGTCGTATAAATTTGACCGGGGTTGATTTTCCCTTTCATTGCAAGCAGGGAATCCAACTCCAGCTTCAATTCGTATCCATGATGCTGCTGCGAGAATAATAAAGTTAAAATCCCATATTTAACAGACAATGTATCAACCTTCTTTAAGCAATGATTGGATTTCCATTTTACTTGCACTTTTGCTGGAAATCCAGGCAGCAACGAGGCTAAGTGACACTCCGGCAGCAATGGCAAGCACCATGTCACTATAAGGAAGGTGGAATGACATAAATCCTTCCATTAGTTTTGATCGGCTCGTAATATAAATCAATAGCACGCCCGTTGCAATGCCACCGATGATGCCAGCCAATCCGATTATTAGCCCTTCTGCAAGGATCATGTTCCGAATCTGCTGTTTCGTGAAGCCGATTGCCCGCATCGTCCCAAGCTCTGATATACGTTCCAGCGTATTCATAAGCAATGTATTTGCGGTTCCGATGCTCGCCAATCCGACAGTCAAGATGAGCATAACATAAAGAAGCCCATTCATTCCTGTAATAGCAGCAGTGGTCGACCGAATTTCGTCCTCTACCGTTTGGACTTTGTAAAGATGCTGGGAGAAATCAGACCATAATTGTTCACGTATATCTCCGTAAGACTTGGGATCCACTGTCAGCAGCAGCTCAGAGTTGTTTGTCCAGCCGAAAAAGTCTTGCATGACCCGTTCATCCATGAAAGCGACATATCCGCCATAGTGTGAGGTTTCCACAACATCGATCACTTCATAGGTTTGTCTTCCATTTGGAGTATTCATGACTATATTGTCGCCGATCGCTCCGCCCCACTCCGTAAACGCCCGTTCTCCAAGAACTACAGAAGGTTTTTGCTCGAGTTGAAGCAAAAGCCCTTCTTTACGTTGATGAAAGAATAAAGACGGTCGATTTTTGCCGACAGCCAAAACTGAAAACTGTCTCATCGTCCCTCCGGTCGTCTCCCATGTAATTGGAGTAGCCTCCGTTAACGGCTGGACATCTTTCACCTTGCTGTACGAACGGATTTTTGCCACGTCTTCTGCGTTCCACGGCGATTCAGAGGTCACCCTCATATCTCCTCCAAAAGTGCCCCTGATCTCCTTATCGATTCCTTCTGGAGCTGATTTTATTACAGCGCTCAGCAAAAGCATAATCGCAATGCCGATTGCAAGAATGGCGGCGGTGTTACCATTCCGATTTAATTGTTCAGACAGGTTTTTAACGGCCAATGTGCCGGGATACCGATAGAAATACCGCAACACTGGTTTGAACATTTTACCAAGGGCATTCAACAGATGCGGGAATAAGAGAATCACACCTGCAATGACGGCGGCATACCCAAGCGGATGATCGATGAGCCCCAGCAGCAAAAGGCCCAATCCTAGAACAACTTTTACGAAAGTGCGTCTTGATGATCTTTTCGGTTGAGTATCCGCCTTTAAAGTTAATAAAATTGAAGCTTTTCCCGCATCATAAATTGGGAAAAGTGAAAAAACAATAGGGAATACCAAGCCAATACAAATGGAGGCAATGGCAGGCACTTTCCAGTTCAGCGTGTAGACCATATCAAATTCGAACACACCAAGAAGGGCTTTCATAAACAAATCCCCGAGCCCGATGCCAAGAGGGACGCCGATGGCCGTACTAATGAGCGCCAAAAGTGTACTATCGATCAGCACCAGTTTGGATATGGAGCTTGGCGTGTAGCCCAGGCTCTTCATAATGGCAAATTCTTTTTTCCTCTCTATTACACTTGTGTAAATCATGTTGAAAACGATGAATCCGCTGATGAATACCGATAATCCGGCGATCAGATAAAAAAATGTATAGAGACCACCGATATCGTTATTTTGAAGATCATCTGCGACAACCGGTTCAATGTAGGCCTGAGTGCCACGGAATCGATCCTGCATGGTGCGCAAGAGATCCTCACCGTTCCCATCTACTTGAAAACGCAAATAGGAAATCTCGTTCTCTTTTCCCGTCCACTCTTTTACTAGCGAAAGCGGGGCCATGACACGAAAACTGGAGGATTCAGCCCGTTCCCACGTACTAGGGCTTGCAAGCAGCTGGGTATACTCGACGATGGCCGAAATTTTCGCTTCCCCCAAACCTTCAAAGCGGATCGTATCTCCAATCCCTTTTCCTAAAAGCTTAGCGACTGGTTCAGGAACGACAAGCCCCTCGTTATCCAGGCTGCCTTCCAAGACCGGCACTGTCAGCAAAGAACTGTTTTGATCGCTTACTCCTGTTATCCTTACGGATCGTTCATTCAACGAATGATCGCCTTCGAGTTCAAAAAAAGCCTGTTTATCGAGAACAAGCAATGCATCCCTAACGCGAGAATCATGCAAGATGGGTGACACCAATTCTTCCGGAAACGAATGTTCTTCCGTCAGCACCCAATAATCCGCATTCGCCACATACATTTGCTCATAATAGTCAAACACATCATCCGTTGTTCGATCCGCAATGAACATGGATGTGACAAAAGCCGTTCCAAAAATCATCGCAACCAATGTAAAGAGAAACCTTTTTTTATGCTGTGTCAGGTTACGCCATGAAATTCGCCAAGTACTTAGCATAGTCACGATCCTTCCTTGAAATGACTTGATCGACAACCCCATCCTTGAACAGGATAATGCGATCTGCAAAACCCGCTGCAAATATATCATGCGTTACCATGACAATCGTTTGTTTGTTTTTACGATGAAAGGTGGTCAGTAATGTTAAAATTTCTTCCGCTCTTGCTCGGTCTAAATTTCCTGTAGGTTCATCTGCCAATAGAACTGCGGGTTTATTAACAAGGGCACGGGCAATCGCCACACGCTGCTGCTGCCCCCCGCTTAAAAGGTTGGCCCGTTTCCCATCAAGTCCTTCCAGTCCAACAGATTGGATTAAATCACGGATCCAGCCCCGATCTTCTTTCGTCAGTTTTCCGTCTGCATGAAGCGGAAAAGCAATATTCTCCTCAACTGTTAATGTAGGGAGTAACTGATAGTTCTGAAAAACAAAACCCATTTTTCTACGGCGAAAAATCGTTCTTTCCTTTTCCCTTAGCTTATTAATTACTACACCATCCATTTCAATTTTCCCATCAGTCGGGAGATCAAGGCCGCCCAGCAACTGGAGCAACGTACTCTTTCCGGAGCCACTTGGCCCCATGATTGCCACAAACTCCCCCTCCTCAATCTGTAAATCAACACCTTTTAATACCTTCGTCTTCTCATGTCCCTGCGTAAATTCTTTTGTCAAATCGGTTACATGTATCATATGACCCCTCCCCTTCTACAAAACCATTATATACTTAGTATATAATAATTCAATAGGGAAACTTCTAAAAATAGTGATTCAACATTTGAAATCGTCTTCATAACGCTTTTCACCATATATACTAAGTATATAGAATGAATTTCCCCCTTCCCCTTGATTCAACTTAAAAATTGTGTATAACAGCAAGCAATTGAATCTCGAATCCATTATGCTCGGAAGATACAGCATGGATTGGTCAAAACGTGAGCAGGCAGTAGCCGTCATGAAGTAAAGCGATAAAAAAACACCTTACGTTGATTAGTTGCTATTCCATCCAACGTAAGGTGTTTTCGTTTTCTTAGTTCAGTTCTGTTCTGCCACGTTCACTTCATTACCTTTCTTTACGAAGCGAGTGAAGATAAACCGGACGAGCGGTCCCATGATAATGATTTGCAAAGGCCATGCCAAAATGAAGTTTTTTCCAAAAATCGATCCGTATTGGGCAATTAGCGAAGTGGAATCAGAGCCATTATGAAGATAGTACGTAACCACTCCGTATATCGACATGAGTGCGGCCATGCCAATCACCATGCAGGTTGAAATGGCAAGGATCGTATAAACCTGTTTCGTCGTCCCCGCCGTAATTTTCATCGCCAGCTTTTTGGCATTGGGACCTACCAAAAACAAATCTAGAAGAATGGCGATCAAAAACCCGATCAAAAAGTCTGAAACTCCCTGCCTCCATGTCATGTGCCCGATCATGCCATTTAAGTAAAAGTTATAGAAGGTCATAACGAGCACCATCCCAAAGCACATCAGTAATCCGAATTGTACACTCTCTTTCTTATTTGTCGGCAATGTCAACATCCTTTCTTTTAAACACTGCCTCAGTATATCGAGACGAAGGAAGTCCTCGTAAGTGAACAATCTGTGAACAATGAGCAATTGACATCAAGCGTTACCTCCTCCCCTTTCTTGCACGCGCTAAAAAATTGTGTATAATAGTAAGCAATTAAAAATCTTAAATGTTTTCTAGGGTTCCGCAACTGTCAAGTTGGTCTGGTCCGAGAGAAAACTCACAGCTTGGCTGTGCCACGGAAGGATAAAAGCCTGGGAGAAAACTGTTCATCAGTTTCTCCCGGGCTTTTTTGCTTTCTAAAAAATTGGAGGTGTCAGGAAGATGAATCGAAATTGGATGAAAGTCTTTGTCGCTGCTTTTCTGGAAGTCTTTTGGGTGATTGGATTGACGCATGCGTATGATTTCTGGACATGGACCGGTACGATTATCCTTATTGTTGTCAGCAATTATCTTATGATTACTGCGGCGCAAGTTCTCCCTGCAGGGACGGTGTATGCCGTTTTTGTCGGTTTGGGTACGGGAGGCACGGTCTTGGCCGGAATCCTCTTGTTTGGAGAGGCGTTTCACTGGGCTAAAATCATACTCGTTATCATCCTGCTCGCTGGTGTCATCGGTTTAAAAATGGTGACAGATGAGAAAGACATGAAAGGGGCTGAATCCTAATGGCTTGGTTCACATTAATTATCGCTGGACTGCTCGAGACGTTTGGTGTTGCCATGATTAATCAATTGTCTGTAAAACGGAACTGGCAGACCCTCGTTTTCTTGATTTTGAGCTTTGGCTCAAGCCTTGCCCTTCTCAGTTACTCACTTCAATACATCCCGATGGGAACCGGTTATGCAATTTGGACGGGAATCGGGGTTGTAGGCGGCGCCCTGTCCGGGATGCTCTTTTTCGGGGAATCGAAGGATTGGAAAAGGATCAGTCTTATAGCCGTCGTTCTGTGTGCAGCCGTCGGGCTAAAACTCGTCTCCTAACAGCAAACAGCCTCCCTGGTAGCCAGGGAGGCTGTTTGCGACTTGCTCAATTACTTATCAAGTTCCTCATCCTTTGTCCTATTGCCGCGGGTAAACCGCTCAAACTTTTCCAACCCTCGAGACCTTGCACCTTCCGCATGGAATGGATTCTCATTCTGATTGGAATCGGCACGCACGCCCATTTGTTCACTCGCCGATGCGGTCGAATCGTTGATTACACCTTCAAATCTCCCGTCCACATGTGGATCAGCATTGCCGTTTGACTGTTCATTTCTGCCTGGCATGGATATCACCCCTTTTGCATAGTGTGAGGTGATTGGGAGCGAAATATGTATCCATATAAAAAGGGATTTCCCTTTTTATTAAGGTACTCTCCCTCTTTTATAAACACTCATGCCTCAATATAAAAGTACAAATCCCGGCCGTTTTTCTCCGGTTCATTGACAAGCTTATACCCATGTTTGACGACTTCCTCAGGAACATTGATAAACGATGCCGGGCAATCAGCAATCACTTGCAATACTTGACCCTTCTCCATTTCCTGCAACGCCTCTAACGTATAAATGACCGGATAAGGACAAGATTCGCCCCGAATATCCAATGTTAAATTAGCTTCCATTGATTATGCCCCCTTTTTAAATGAAAAACCTTCGCCAAATCGGTAATGTTTCTCCCAATATACAGAAACCGCAAACCAGCAAGCGAGCAGAAGAACCGATAGGATCAGTGCAGGCCATGGACCTAAAACGGTCAATAGATTGATCTTTGACCCACTGGCGACAAGCGTGGCATAGACATGCAAATGATCCCAAGCATATGCAACGAAGGTAGCGCCAATAATATTGCCGGCAAAAACCGGAATAAATACGATTTGCCCTTCCATCAAGCGGTACATCATCCCTGTTTCACAGCCGCCGGCAAGGACAATCCCTACACCAAACAAAATTCCGCCGATAAATGTACTGGGTGCCACCACTTTGGTAACTGGTTCGAGTCCATAGTGCATGATGATGAAAAAAGTGGCGACCGTGCTTACAGCCATTCCAAAGGCAATCGCTTTTGACATTTTCGCTCTGCCGCTGACCCATAAATCACGGAAAGCGGAGGTAAAGCAAATTTGCCCGCGTTCGATTAAAATTCCGAACAAGCAGCCGAACAGAGCAGCGACTCCAAGCATCGTCCTGCCTGACGCAAAAAAGAAAACGATGAGTGCAACATATGCTGCAGCCACTATGATTCCGATATACGGCTGCACTTTCGACGCTTGTTGAGCAGATTGTTTACCCGCTCCTTTTCGTAAAATCGGCTTCCCTTTCCACCATCTTGTTTGAATGATTTTAAAGCCGATATATGTCCCAATCGCAGTGGCAATCATGAAAATCCACGCATGGAATGAAAACTGCGGTACTCCGGTAAAGAAAGCCGCCAAGTTACAGCCGAGTGCAAGCCGCGCGCCCAAACCGGCAAGAATCCCGCCGATCAATCCTTGGACATATCTGCGCTTTTGGTTGGGCACCCTGATTTTGAAGTTATTATTGAAAAGGACCATCAGCAATGCACCAATAAACATCCCCCAAACGATCCATCCATCTGTCCGGGTAAATGGTGTACCCTCTATCGATATCAAATTGAAATACGCCCACTGTGAAACATCCACACCAAACCATTGCATAATGTGGCCGCCCAATCTTGTAAACTCGCCGGTCACGGCCCACACTGTATTCGTTATACCGAAATAGACAGCACTCAAGATACCGGCTAATCCAATTGTTAAATAGGGACTCCAATACTGGTTAAAAATTCGGTCTTTTACAGTTTTCATCCTTTAAAGCCCCTTATTTTATTTTTCATACCATAGTCTACTGTAATATGAAACTTTTGTATAGAAGTTATACACATTTCCAGTTCACATGTTTCACCTTTTGTAAACAATTTGATAAGGACAACTCCGTCTGTAAAAGGTATGATTAAAAAGGTTGGCAAAAAACATTGGAAGTGAGAATGACATGAATATCATCCAAGACTTGATCAGTTTTATCCTTCATATTGATGAGCATTTGGTGGAAATCATCCAAAAGTTCGGAGCTGGCACGTACTCCGTTTTGTTCTTAATCGTTTTTGTTGAAACAGGAATTGTGATTTTCCCGTTCTTGCCAGGCGACTCGCTTCTATTTGCAGGCGGAGCATTTGCTGCGGTGGGAGCGTTGAATATCGTTCTGCTCCTCATTGTCTTTTTTGTCGCAGCGGTGATTGGAGACACGGTCAATTATCATATCGGAAAAAAAGTAGGAACCACAATCAAACCGGGCAGTTTTTTTGGGAGATTGATTGACCAGGAAAAAATGGACAAAGCGGAGGCATTCTTTAACAAGCATGGCGGAAAAACGATTGCTATGGCCAGATTCATGCCGTTTATCCGTACATTTATCCCCTTTGTCGCAGGTGCAAGCCGAATGAACTATCGTTATTTCTTACTTTATAATGTGATAGGTGCTGCCATTTGGGTGGGAGTCTGTACGATTGCCGGCTATTTCTTCGGAAACATTCCCGTTATCAAAAACAACTTCTCGACTGTTATTTTAGCGATTATCTTCTTATCGGTTCTGCCGGCTATTATCGGTGTGCTGAAAGAACGATCAAAGAAAAAATGATCAATAGAACGTGAACAAAAACAAGAGCAGCACAGGCTGCTCTTGTTTTGCTTTCATTATGTAAACCATGCTTCCCCTTGCCCCTATTTCCCGGCCCTGGATGGACGGATCCCCGTTTCAAACGTTGGATCCGCTCCTGCCCATCCAGCCATCTTTATTTCCTAGGCATTGCTTTTGAATAGTTCAACCTTCCTCCCCAACTTCAATTCACCTTTACTTCCATCAGGGTAGTCACATCATAGAACCCTAGTGCTTCATACAAATGTTTAGCAGGATTGCCGCCGAAGACATCCAGCTGCACCTTCTTAAAGCCCTGCTCCTTCATCCTCCTGATCGCCTCCATGCATAGCTTTTTACCGATCCCTTTGTTGCGGTGCTGAGGCAGTACGTATAGTTCGGCAATGTATCCCGCCTTTTGATTTGCATGGATATCGTAAAGCTCCCCTATCCCGATCCAACCGCATATCATGTTGTTGTCCACGAATACCAGGTAATGGTGTCCATGGTCGATGAAGGACTGAACCACGCTTTTGGCGTTTTCCCAGGTTGGCTTAACAAAGCCTGCGGCCGCCTCCTGTAAGACACTCAATGCATTTTGAAAGATTTGTTGTGTTTCCTTGTAAGTCGCTCTTCTAATAATCAAATGCCCCTCTCCTTTTTCCCAGAATCATTTACTCCTGGCATCTGAATATCCGATATCCCAGTTGTGCATGATAGCGCTCCGAAAGTGACCAATGATCAGCAAGCACCTCGTGCATTTCGTCTACAATCGTGTCGGAAAGCATGAAATCTGGAGCGTTATCCAAATTTGACGGACTGGCCGCTTTATCCGGCTTTTCCGCCGAAACCCTTGTAAAGCCCGAGAAACGGAACTGTTCCACCCATTCTTTTTCGGTCAAGAGACGGGGAATTCCGTAAAATTCAAGCAGTTCTTCCGCAGCTTGGGATGGCAATGGCGCTTCCAGAACCAATTCGATCGAAAGCAGCTTCCCTCCTGGTTTTAACAGCCGTTTGCATTCGGGGATAGACTGCTGAACATCGGTGAACACAAATACGGACTCTACCAAAATCAGATCGAAGGATTGATCGGAAAACGGTAGCTGATGAATATCACCTTCCATCGCGGTTGCGGGCAATTGCAGCGTTGATAATCTTTTCTCTGCTTTCTCGGCCATTACTCGGCTGGAATCCACAGCTGTCACACGGCAGCCGAATTGTGCTGCGATATAAGCGGCAGTCTGCCCGGTTCCGCAGCCCGCGTCAAGAATTTCCATTCCCTCTTCAATGCGTTCCCCGGACAACATCTCTTTCGTTAATTGAAGTCCGCCCGGATGTGCCCCTCCCACTCCAAATGCAGCCAGGCAATCCAGATATCGGTTCGTCATATTTTCTCCTCCTACTGTCCAATCCTATTTTATGAACATCCTTTTAATAAATGGACTGAACTGTTTATACGCAGCATTTGCCGTCTTCGCAGAAGATGCGATTTTTTCATAATTCCATTTTCCTTCTCCGTCTTTGAACATGGAAAACCAATCCTTCCCGACACCTGCTTGTGCCGAATACGGCCTAAGCCCCTGGAAGGATTGACGAGGAGGTCTGAACCTCTGCCCCGGCCTTTGCATCATCCTATGCCCCGGTTGGGACGGCGGGCTGGGCATCCGCCCAGATTTCGAATAAAACATCATGAATCCCCCTTTTATGAAATATGAACTGTTTATTGCTGGCGACATACTATGCAAATAACACGAATCAAGGATGTGCAGTTATGAGTGTTGTCAGGACAGACAAGTGGCTGCTTGACGGTACCGGGCAGCCACTTGAAATTTGCAAAAGACTAATAGACTACTTCCCTAATGCTTCTGCCGATTTGATCTTCGATTACCTTACTTCTCATGGCATGTACCGCTCTCCTTTAAAAAACGGCAGGGAAAAGATCCGGACCCTGCAGCAAAATAATGTATGGGATTTCATCAATAAAGAAGCGCAGCAGCTGCAAAAAGATTGGAAAGGGCCTGACGTCCCGATATTCATCCTGCCGTCAGATCCCGCAAATCGAAGAATGCGGGCAGAATCAAACGGCACCTCAGGACTCGCCTTTAAAGATAAATTGTTTTTATTTGTCTCGGAGGGTTCCCAAAAAAAGAATCTACAGGCATTGCTCACCCATGAATACCACCATATTTGCAGGCTCGCAAGATACAAGAAAGAGGAGGAAGACTATACATTGCTGGATTCCATCATTATGGAAGGTCTCGCCGAACATGCTGTACGGGAAAGGCTTGGAGAAGAGGCGGCAGCTGCCTGGACCCGATATTATTCACGCGCACAGGTCGAAAACATCTGGAATTCAGTGATTTTCCCTTATAAGGACCTGAGAAAAAAACATCCAAAGCACCATCGGATCTTGTACGGGCTGAAAGGTTATCCTAAAATGGCCGGATACTGTGTCGGTTACCACTTAGTCTGTAACTATACCGAAGGCCAAGGATTAAAAACCGACGAATTGATGGAACTGTCAGCCGAGACCATCGCAAAGATCCCTGAAGGTGGATCGCATCTACATTAATGAGGCAGGACGGACCATCGTCCGAATCCTGCCTCATTAGCTTTGAAAATTTATCCGAACTACCAGAAAAACAGTGAAGCAAGCGCTATTCCGGTGATGGCGCCTAGTGCAATTCCATAACCGAATCCGCCATAGCCATACCCGTACCATCCGTAACCATAGCCACCCAAGCCTGGTCTGCCGCCAAACGGACGGATAAACACCCGATTGCGGCTCACATTTTGGACAATGCCCCGATGTACTCTTCCATCCCGGGTCCTTATTTCCACACCTCTGCCCATGTACCTTTGGCACATACCATAATAATGTTCAACTGACATTTGATCACCTCGTTTTTTTCCGCCATACAGCACTATATGTACCAAGCTGGATAAGCGTATAGACTGATAGACGAGGACAATCGTACAAGGGCACGGTGGATGAATATGCTCCAAGGAAAAATCATAGTTTAGAAAAAGATGAATCGGGCAGCTACAACAGGAGAAAAGTTACATAGGATATCAGGAAGTCCTTTTGGAGGTGTTACAAATATGAGTGGAGTAGTTGGTGGTGCAGGATACGGCGGCGGGTTCGCATTGATTCTCGTCTTGTTCATATTGCTTGTTATTATCGGCACAGCATATTGCTGATGTACTGTAACGGTGACCGTAAAGAAGGAAGGGTCGGATTCGGCTCTTCCTTTTTCGTTGTTCACTTAACTGAAACCACCCCACTTGAAAATCATAGATAAATTAATATTATTAATAATAAGGTTAAATTATTTAAGTTTTTAAATCACAAATTTAAAATATGTTGTTTATTCCTTTCGATTAATGTTATATAATCAAATCAATCAAGAGGAAGGAATGTATGAACATGGCTTACCAAGTAATCACAAATTGTCCTGTCTGCAGCAGATCATTAAAGGTTACAAAGCTGCAGTGCTCCCATTGTCACACGACGATTGAAAATGAGTTTGAGTTATCTAAGCTGGCATCGTTATCAAAGGATCAACTCCATTTTGTGGAAGTATTTTTAACTTGCAGAGGAAATATCAAGGAAGTGGAAAAAGAACTGGGAATCTCTTATCCAACGGTTCGGGGTAAGCTCACAGACATCATTTCATCCCTTGGATATGAAAAGAAGAAGAAAAATGAAATAAATGAGAAAAAAGTGGTAGAGATGCTGGAAAATGGTGAAATTTCAGCAGACGAAGCGATTACACTCTTAAAAGAGGATTAAGGAGGAACGGGGCATGAAAGAAGAAATTTCAAAAGTGATAACGATGGTGCAAGAAGGAAAGATAGATGCCGAGAAGGGATCCCAACTGATTCAAGTATTGAAAGAGAAAGAGGAATCAGGAAAAAAGATCATTGAAAACCCCAGCCCTTATTTGGATAAAACATTAAAAGTCCGGATTGTCTCAGCAGAAAGTGATAACGTTACCGTCAATGTGCCGATAAAACTGGTCAAGGTTTTACTGCTCGCTGGTCACAGCATTGCAGCAAGCATCCCCCAATCGGAAAAATACGTTAAAGATATTGACATAAACCTTATTATAGAAGCCATCGAAAACGAGTTGGACGGACAGATTGTAGACATAAAATCGGCCAACGGGGATACCGTTGCAGTCTTCATCGAGTAGTGATTTCCGATGATGCATGTCAAAGTGAAGGCAAAAGACGTTCGGCTTTCCATCCCTGTTCCTTATATCTTTTTAAATATCGCTGTTTCCATCGTGACTTCAAAAGTCTTTCAGCAAAACCTCACTAAATGGACAAAAGAGCCCTTTGAAAGAAAGCAACTGGACTTTTCCTTTCCGCAACTGGACAAAGAAATGCTAAAGCCGGTTGTCAAGGAATTGAAAAATTATAAAGGCCTCGTCCTGGTTGATATCAAAGCAAAGGACGGGACCGTAGTGAAAGTCATACTGTAGTATCTTTCTGATAATACGTTTTTTGCAGTAACAGCATTGACTGTAAAAAAAATGAATTTCCCCTGCACCCGCTTGCCTTTCATCTTCATTGAGAGGGAATATGCGCATCAAAACCTCTGTCGGCAATATAAAGATTTACTAAACAAATCAATCTGCCAAGCTAATCTCCCACAGAAAAAAAATTCGTCCCGGCCCCAAAACGCAGGACTCGTACCCACAACAAAAGCGAGCATGCTACATAGGGTATTGAGAAATCTTTTTGGGGGTGTTGTGAAGATGAGTGAAGTAGTTGGAGGCGGAGGCGTAGGATACGGCGGAGGTTTCGCCCTAATCGTCGTTTTGTTTATCTTGTTGATTATCATTGGTACAGCTTATATCTATTGATGCAGCGTTCAGTGAAATGCCAAAAAGGGCCGAAAGCGGCCCTTTTTTGTCTGTTTGAACTTCTGTTCAGCTCTTCATGTTCACCAATACATGTTCCAATCCTTAGAAAGCCTGATTAGCGCTTCGAAATAGTAATAATCTCCCCATATGCAGCTTTCATCGACTCCGCGATTTCCGCCTTTGTGGTAAACTGCGTGTTTCAAAACGCCGTTTGCTTTACTGCCAATCTCCGTAGTGTAGTGTTCAGATAATGACTGGATCATCGCTAGAGCCGCATTCTCATATACTCTCTTCTCTGGATCTGTCAGCGGCATGAATTTCACCAATTCGAGAAGTCCGCAGGCGGCAATAGCGGCTGCTGAACTGTCACGCTCTTCCTCCCCATCCGTAAAAATCAGATCCCAATAGCAGATGTTGTCCTCAGGCAGCCGATTCAAATAGTAGTTTGTCAGCTTTTTCGCCAGTTCTATCAGGCTCCAGTCATGTGTATAGTGATAGCTCAGGGGAAATCCATATATTCCCCAAGCTTGCCCGCGTGCCCAGCAAGAATCATCCGAATAGCCTTGTCTTGTATTTCCATACAGCGGCTCCCCTGTCTCCGGATCCATATAATACGTATGAAAAGTGGACGCATCGGAACGTACAATGTATTTCGCCGCCTGTTTAATATGGCTTTCTGCTATGTCACGGTATATCATCTTCCCTGTAACTTCGGATGCCCAATAAAGCAGGGGAAGGTTCAAATTGCAATCGATGATCATCCGTCCGCGCTCCGCCGGATCATTGAGATTTCCCCATGCCTGGATGATTCCTGCTTTTTCGTGATACCGGGTAATCAACAAATCAGCTGCCTGAATGGCAATTTGCTTGGCTTCCTCATTGCCAGTAAGCTTATAGGCACTGACGCAGGACAGCGTATATAAAAACCCCAGATCATGGTGATCCAGCTCAATTCGCTTTTCCAGTCTCTCTTTAAAACTGGCAATCTGTTTCTCTGCTGCGTTGCGATATTTTTCATGACCTGTATGTTCATAGGCGAGCCAAAGCATTCCTGTCCAGAAGCTTGTCGTCCATTCCACATTTTCTATTGGTTGATAAACTAGGTTTACACTGCTTGAGTCCGGGAACTTATCCGTAAAAACGTCTAAACTTTGATCGATTTTGGCCAATACATGTTCAATGGCCATGTCCACAAAAGCCTGATCCACGACTGGAACTATCTCAAATCGTTCTGCCTTTCGGATTTCTTCCTTCCTCACTTCCATCACAATTCCCGCCATCCTACTCACCTCAAATTCCAATTGCTTGATTGTACTTCCAGTGCCGCCCCTGCCCATTTTCGAACAGGGGCGCCGATTCACTTATTTTGGCCCAGTCACGAGAACTGGAATAGGGGTTGAGTTAACGGTGACCCCGTTCAGTGTCACAGTGACGGTTATCTCGGTTCTGCCTGGAGCTTTGGCAGCTATAATTCCAGTCTTATCAACTTCAGCCACTCTCGGCTTGCTCGATTTATATTGAATAACTGCACCTGAAAGTTCCGTAGTTTTTATGCCTTTTTCCAGCAATACGGTAAAATCCAGTTTGGTTTCATCACCCGGTCTCAGCCGGTCGGACTTAATCTCGGCTTTGACCTCTTTAAGGCCGACAGTCAAATCCGGATCACTGTATTTCATCAATTCACTGCCATATTTAAAGTAGAAGTTGCCGAAGTCGTCCTGGGCCAGTTTTTCAACATTCCCTTCCAGAATGACCTCCACGTCTTTCGAATTCGCATGAATTTTGATTAATTTGCTCGTATAGGTTTTATCAGCCGCATAACCGATGAAAATGGAGCCATATACATTTCCGTCTGTACCGATCATCAAGCGCGGATTGGAATGAGCGTAGTCGGCAGTTGGGAATTTATCCTCCCTATAGATGACTTCTTTCGTATCCGGATCAAGAATGAACAGCGTTCCGAGCGCCATCCCCCATAAATTGCCGTCTGGCCCCCAGATAAATGCGGAAAGGGATTTCTTCCCCTCCACCGGAACTGTTTCATACTCAATCTTGCCCAAGGACGTATCATAGATAGCCAATTTTCCGGATGTGCTGCCATCCATGGCACCTGTTCCCATATATAGCTTGCCATCTCGGTATAAAAGCGTATTGATCGAATGCCCCGGGACAATATTTCGTTTGACATCAAAAACTCCTGTCTCCGGATTATAGATGGTCAGTGCACCGCCGGTCTTCCCCGCGATTGGGTAAGAGCCGATATACATCTTGTTCTCTTCCTCCACCCCCACCATTGCGACAGGGCGGTCTTGTTCGTCACCCAGCTGGGTAAGTCTCGGCGGATTGTATGGCTCGCTCGGATCCGTCCTGTTCCATGGTTTTGCCGGGTCATATTCGAAAATAGAGGCTCTTGGGTAAACCCCAAAATATACTTTCCCATTCAGTGTGGCAAAGCCCTCGACCTGCCCAAGTGATGGATAGAGAGTTGTTTCATCCCGGCTTGGAGAGTATACTCCCAGGCCGCCCCCAGAAATAAAGCCCGAACTGAGGATTTTGCCGTCTATACTCTTTCCGATGTTATACAGTTCAACAAATTGTGGAGGGAGCGGAAGTTCAGGCGTTTCTGTATAGCCTGTCTCCAAGTTATAGTAGAAAGCCCGGCCGCTGTTTCCTGCCAGCCCCACTAACGTGACACCCGGAAATTTGGGATCGTTCAATTCGGCATAGGAGAACGCGATACCCGGCCCTTTCACATCCACGCCCAACGACCCGTATTCTCCTGTATTCACATCATAAGCATATAAGGACCATTGATTGGTTCCATCCGGTTTCGGCTCATAATACGTATAAAAAACCCTTCCGTCTGGTGAAACCGGTGAAAATCCGCGTGTGTTATATTCGGGATTGTCTTTGACAATCAGCGTATTGTTTTCCGGGGTATACACATACATGACCGGACCGGGATCAACACGGATGAACAGCTTTCCTGCCGTATATTGAAGGTCATATACGGAGGTCTTGCCTCCAAAGCCCGTTATCAGTTTCTTTTCTCCGGTTGAAAGGTTATATGCATACAGCTTTGCAACATCTGCACCGCCGACATACAGCGTATTCCGTTCAGCATCATACGCCAGGCTGCGGACGTGGGATTCCTTTGATGCTGTTTTAAAAGAGGTCAGCACCTTTGCTTTGTCGGTGGCAGGGTCATATTCGAAAATGGACTGGGAATAGCCTGTACCTCCGTATACTTTCCCGTCCTCGCCGGGCGTAAGCACCCAGATGACCGTGTCTGACGGAACAGGCTTGCCGATTGTGCGCATGGCCCCTGTGGCAGGATCATACTGGAATAACGTTCCATTGGGCGTACTTCCTACGTATACCTTGCCATCTGAGGCCACTGTGATCGCCCAGGCAGCCGTGGCATTGCTGCCATCAAGGGCCACCAGCGGTTGCTGATCATAAATCTCTTTCGTATTGACATCGCTGACAATAAATTGGGCAGGGTCTCCCTGTGCGACCGTGTACATGACATCGCGGCCCTGCTTGTCCTTGCCGTAGGCTCCTGTCATAATTGTAAGACTGGTTGATTGCGGCCCGATAGTTGTAATCTTTCCCTTAGGAACAGATACTGCAACTTTTGCATTATCAGCATAATACACACCTGTTGCTTCTTCCGGGGAATAAAATGCTACCTGAAAGTAAGCCGCTTCCTTAGGTGAAGCCGCTGCCAATCGAAGGGTCAGCCATTCATCATTTCGGACAGCAGCTGTGTCTACCAGGGAGCTGACCACCGATAACAGTGTTCCATCCCGCTTGTAAAAACGGAGATCCGCTTTTCCACCCGCTCCTGACTTTTTCAAAACGTCAGCTGTCAACGTGACATTTTCAAACGGACCAACAATGACGGGATTACTGACAGCACCATAAGAAGCAGTGGTAGAGTTGTCTTCTATCCGCAGGCTGCTTTTCCCTTCGGCATATACTTCCTGGTCAATTATTACCTTTTCAGAGGAACCATCAGGTTTCCAGCCGGGGATGCCGCCATTCTCATCTATCTCAAATCCGCCGTTGACGAGAGGGCCAGTCTGTAATTCCTCTGCAACCGCGCTTTTTATTGGGATCTGTGGCGCAAGCAGCATCAGCATGAAAACAATCAACATGCCTCTGAAAAACTTCCGAGATCTATTCATGAAACTCCTCCTCCTATCACTTATTGACCAAGCAAGATTTGTATAACATGACCGTTTAGGAGACTGCTAGTTAACTGGCTGGCCGATACACACAACAGCTTCTGCCCGGTACGCAACAAAATAGAGGAGTCCCGTTGAAACTCCTCTATTTTTTATATGTCTTAAACGGTCAGAGAGACTTAGCTTATTTCCATTGTTGTTCTTTATATCCTTTTTCTTTGATTCCTTCATTCGTTTCCTTGATGATGGCTTCGCCGCCGCGCTTGAGATACTCATCCACAAGTTTATCCCAATCGGAAATCGGTCTTTGGCCGGCGATCATTTTCGCTTGCTCATTCATCAGGAACTGAATTAAGTCTGTGCCTTTTTCCTGATCCGTCTTGGAAACGACTCCGTGGATCGGGTTGACGTACAGTTTATTGGATTCAAACATATCCTGTAGCGAGTTGACCAGATTCTTCATTGGCTCCAATGTATAATCATCTGCATAACGAACCTTTTGTCCTTCCGGCAAATGCCCGCGGTTATCCAGGAAGTACGTGGAAGGCGCCAAACCGTCCGTAGAAAACTCAGGTACCCTGACAGGAGCCCCATCTTCCATGTTATAGCCGGCTCCCTCTTTGCCCCAGAAGAAATCAAAGTCTTCATTTTCCGGTGTCATCTCTTCTCTTGTATAGAATTTCTTGCCGAAATCAACCAGTTCAAGTGCACGGTAGATTTCTCCTTCATTCCCTTCCAATTTTGCGTTCAGTGCCATAATTCCCGAATTACCTGATCCCATTGTAAATCCGATTGATCCATCAGGCGCTTTGAACGGAGGAATGGCAACCAATTCAGCTTCCGGATCAATATCAAGCAAACCTTGCAAATAAGGCTCGGACATCCCGGCTACACCGCCGATGAATATTCCTGCCTTGCCGGAATAAAATTCAGCGTTAGTGTCCTGCCAGTTAAGAACGGCAAAGTCTTTTGTCATAGCTCCCTTTGAGTACAAGTCTGAGAAGAAGCCAATCAATTCTTTTCTGCCTTCCGAAATAATTCCCGGAATGAAATCCCCATCTTCGTTCTGGTGATACCAGGCACTGAAGTCCCAATAGGTTCCCATATTGAAGTTCGGGTTAATGTTTTCTCCGATGGCGAGTCCATACGTATCTTTCTTGCCGTTTTTATCCGGATCATCATTCGTGAATGCAATCGCCACTTCCTTCAATTCTTCGTAGCTCGTCGGAATTTCCAGACCCAAGTTATCAAGCCAGTCTTTACGAATGATAGGAGTTACAGGGTACTCTTGTGAATATCTTGGAATTCCATAAATCTTTCCGTTCACTTTGAAGGCGTCGTAAATATGCTCCGGAATGTTGCCCAGCGTATCATAATGCTTTAAATAATCATCCAAAGGGAGGAATGCTCCCTCTGCTGCCCATTGATAGAACCTTGCATCGTTCGGTTCAAATCCGATCAAATCGGGCATGGATCCTGAAGCGACAATCGCAGAGGATTTCTCCACATAATCCCCTTGTGGAATAATTTCGGGTTTATAGTCTACATTAAATCTTTCGTTGATCATATCCAGACCAGGGCTTTTGGCCGGAGGCGGATCACCGAAGCGGAAGGTCATTCCGGTAATTTCATATTTTTCAGAGTGATCGAACGGGTCGACTTGCTTTTTATTCTCTTTCCCTTCACTACTCGTTTCTTTCTTTTCAGATGAACAAGCTGCAAGAAGCAGTGATAAAACCAACATCATCATCAGCGTAATCTTAGCCTTTTTCAAGATTATCCCCCCAATATTGGTATTGCGTCTTTTTAAGCGCTTTCACTAAAGTTGATTCTTTCTCAGCCTTTTACTGAGCCGAGCATCACCCCTTTTGCAAAATGTTTTTGCAGAAACGGATACACAACCAAAATCGGCAGTGTCGCCAGCAGGATGGCGGCCATCTGAATTGTGACAGGCGGCGGCAGGGTCTCCAGCATCATTTCGTTTGCCCCCAAGGCTGCGTTAGGCTCGTTTACAATAACGATTTGCCTCAAGATGACTTGGATTGGCCACTTCGCAGGATCGCTTATGTATAGCACTCCTGTAAAATAGCTGTTCCAATGGCTTACAGCGTAAAAAAGTCCGAATGCTGCGAGAGATGGTTTTGACAGCGGCAGGATGATCCTGTTGAAAATCTGGATTTCATTTGCCCCATCAATGATCGCAGCCTCTTTCAATTCATCCGGAATGCTCAGGAAGAACTGTCTCATGATGATCAGGTTGAATGGGCTGATAGCTACTGGAATAATAAGTGACCATATGCTGTTGATCAGTCCGGTTGCTTTCACAATCATGTATGTTGGAATCATCCCGGCAGAGAACAACAGTGTAAAAATGACCATAAGCAGGATGGCCCGCTGTCCAATGACTGACCTTGTCAGTGCATATGCCATCGTCGCTGTAAAGAAAAGATTGACAGCAGTGCCGACAACCGTAATAAAGATCGTTACGCCAAGGGACCGGATAAACCGGTCAGAGCTCAAAATATATTCATACGCATCCGTAACCCATTCCTTTGGCCACAAGAGGAAGTCATTTTCCAGAAAGTCGCTTACCGATGAAAACGAAACCGAAAATACGTAGAAAAATGGGAAGATCATCGTGACGGCGATTATAATCAAGAGCAGTATGTTCATAGAATCGAATACTTTTGAACCGAGCGTATTTCTATACATGGAATTTCCTCCTTCCCCTATTAGTACAGACCCTCTTCACCAAACTTCTTGGCCATGCGGTTTGCCAACACAACGAGGATCAGTCCAACCAATCCTTTAAACAATCCAACGGCTGTCGCAAAACTGTAATTGGCCTGCTGGATCCCTTTGAAATACACGAACGTATCCAACACATTCCCGGCATCCATATTAAATGGATTCAGCATGAGGAAAATCTGTTCAAAGCCAGTCTCCATCACATTCCCCAGACGGAGAATAAGGAGAATGATAATCGTGCTCTTTATTGCCGGAAGGGTGATGTGCCAAATCTGTCTCCAGCGGTTCGCCCCATCCATCGCTGCAGCTTCATACAGCGCCGGATTAACTCCCGCAAGTGCCGCCAGGAAAATGATTGTGCCCCAGCCGGATTCCTTCCAGATGACCTGCAGGATGACAACCGGCTTGAACAATTCCGGATTTGTCAAAAAACCGATCGGATCCATCCCGAACTTAGTGGTCAAGAAGGTATTGAGCAGCCCCTCGCTCCGGAGGAAAATAACCGTAATACCAATGACAACTACCCAAGATAGAAAGTGAGGGAGATAGACAACAGACTGGATCAGGCGTTTAAACGTCTGGTTTTTTACCTCATTCAGCATCAGGGCTAAAATAATCGAAATCGGAAAAGCAAAGGCAATTTGCAAAAAAGAGATTTGCAGCGTATTCCATATGACCCTAATTACCTCTGCATCTTGGAAAATCAGTTTGAAATATTTCAATCCCACCAGGGGCTATCCATCAATCCTCTGAAAGCGCTGTAATCTTTGAACGCAATTACAATACCGAGCATGGGTGTAAGCCGGTAAATGAGGAAATACAAAATCCCAGGCAAAAGCAGGAGAATGAGATACTTATCTTTTACCAGTCTTTTACCGAGCCGGCTCATTCTGTTGCTTTCAGGTGTAACAAGGAAAGGCTGATCGATATTTACATGTGCGTCTACCTTTTTCAATTCCATCACCTGTCTCCTTTCAGAAGAACTACGTTCAATTAACTACATGTATGTAACAGGTATGTGAATTAAGAATAATACATACTGAACGAGTTTTCAATAACATTTTTAATATTTTTCCTATTGTTTATTATTCAAATTCTCGAATAACTTTAGTGATATGAATAATAAACAGAACGAAATCAAACTGCCGCTATAAAAGGGTAATAACCCCGGAAATTTAAATACTGCATAATACGGCAGGCCGAAAGCGATAACCAGAACAATAGCAAAAACAGGATTTGATACGGTCAGCAGAATGGAGTTTTTCACCGCCTGGACAACCCGCTGCTCGTAGTGGACATAAACAGGAAAGGCAATCAGTAATGCACAAACGTACACAACCCCTAGAATGAAGGTAATATAGGTGAAGATCAGGCTTGCCAGGTTGGAAAAACCGCGAAAGAACGTAAGGTCAAAATAAAGCACCAGGCCAATCGCCAGCCAAATATAGCCAAATCCATTTCCTTTCAGCCATTCACTTTTATATGTTTTCCAGAAATACGCTCCGGCCTTTACATCCTCTTCCTTCAACATCCATTTTCGGATGACGGCAAACATCGCGATCGTGGAAGGGAAAAATCCCCCTGCGACCAAACCAAGCACGATACCGCCCAGCCACAATATATTTACATAGGCGAGCCTCATCACCCATTCCAAAACACGTTGCAATTTCCCCTTCCACCCTGTCAGTTCCATACGTCGACGCGCTCCTTTATGACTTCCTGCTAATCAAGCTGCTTTACTGTAATAACATGCTTTCCTGCCTCGAGCGGCAGTTCTGCCTTTTCAATTTCTTTCCGTTCGATCTTTTGCCCGTTCACCATGACAGTTGAATGCTGGCATGGAAATTGTATCTTTGTGTCACTCTCCGCTTCAATATCATACTGCACAATTGGCCCGTCCAATGTAATGGATGCGTGGATCTTTTTCTCTGATTGTATGAATGTGTTGCCTCGAAAGGATATGTGATGCCCATTAAGCAACTGGAGTTTAACCGGCCGACCAAGCTGTTCGTTCACACAGGCCCATGCCTTTTCGCCGCTTGCCGAAAAGCCTCCCTGTTTAGAGATCATCTCAATCGTCTGATTTTTGCTGAAAAGGATATAATCTGTCATCCGGCCATCAAGCCGATTTACCTGTAAACTGACCATTTCATCATCGGGGTGGACATGGTAGACGCAATTTTGTCCCTTCAGCAGCTTTGCAGCATGAGGCACTATTAGCGTAACGACAGTGTCACTTTGCGGGCCTGGATTCGGCTCAACCGTTACATATGTTCCGTATTCTTCCGCACCCGGAAATTGATCCAATTTCATCTCTGCAGCTTCTGGATAGCAGAGGCACAGGGAAACACTGGCCTGTTCACCTCCGAACTCCACTTGTCCGCCTTCAATCGCATCCTTCACGTTCAGCTCTCTGCCTTTTGCAATCACCTTTGAAGTTGTATGGTATAAAAACGACAGTTGGTCCTCTGCCCTGATTTTTTCCACTTCATCGATTAAAATAAAGTACGATTGGTCTATGTGAAGAATATGCCGCAGCCACCGCTTTACCGTGCCGTTGTAAGCCCCTGTTGCGTCCCCCTTGCAATAATCGAAGGACGGCGAAAGATACCACTCGTCGATTCTGCCGTTGCCCAATACTTGCTGCCCTTTTCCGTTTACCAGCATGGCGTTATGGCCAATCGTCCCCAGCGTATATTCATTCCTTGGCCCTTCCACATAATCCTGATATCCAGGGTTTGTGATCAGCCATTCATCATGGATGTGAAGGACAAAGTTATTTTGATCGAAGTGATTATGGTTTTTGGCCGAACCGCTTGACGCAAAGGCAAGCAAATGACTTTTTCTCTCCCACCCGCTGCGCAAGGCTGCCCAGCCTATGGCAGGAAAAACCTTTGAGTACTTACCCTCAAAATAGTCGCCTGGAGCGACAGGATCAGGCATGCCGTCCTGATCCAGCAAGATTGGCTTGCTGTCGATTTCCGCTTTTCTAAAAAACCAGCTTGCTGCCGGGTGCTGATTTCTGTGAGCAATCATTCCCATCAGAAAACGGATATCCAGCTTATAAAAGGAATCGGAAAAATTCACAAATGTTTGCTTCTCTTCATTTCCCATCATATATAAAAATAGCTCAGGCAGAAAGGTGCCAAAGTACGGATGCCGGACAAGCGTTGCATCTCCTGTAGCCCGGTATAGCGCATCTGCCGCCATCCATATATGACGTACAGCCACACTTGTATACAGGAGTCCCTCGATCTCGGGGCTGGACGCTCTGTCCTCCAAGTAGGCAAACAAGTACTCATACGCGTTGGAAAGATAGTTGGCAACCTCTTTTTCACCAAGGATGGACAAAGCCCCGATCATCATTGCCACCCGTTTGGAGGCGATAATGTTATGACTGTCTTGATTGTCAAAGTCTATTTCAAAGGGCTTCAGTCCCTTTTCCAACATAGCGAGCCGAACCGTCTCCCTTTCTACCTCGTTCAGCAAGGAATAGACGGAATCATAACCAATGGCCACAGCCAGCGTAAAATGAGCATTGCTTAGGTTCCCTTCCGCTCCTCTATGGGGAAATTCATACCACCTCGGGAACTCAGCCAATGCCAGTAGATAGGCTTTGACCTTTTCTCCAAACTTCTTCTGATGCGTCAGCGCATAAGCGGTGGAAAGAACCGTTATCCGCTCCTCAATAGCGCGGGAATACATCGTCCAATAAGGGAAATCAACGTACCCCTCAGCCTCCGGCAATGGATCAAGGGCCACCAAAGGAAGATCAACAGTGAGTTCAAATTGAATCATCGGGTAGGATACAGTAAATTGCTGTTCATCCGCGTACCGATCTGCCAATGACATGAGATCTTTTTCTATCCCTTTGCGAAAGGTGTTTAATTCTTGCTTGGAAAATAAAATCCGCGGATGGCTTTCGATCGAGAAAAACTCCTTTGGATATGTCATGTTTATCTCCCTTACTTTAAGAATATCTCTCTCACTCTTTCGTTATTGTTTCATTTAATAGATTCTCAATCCGCTTACAGGCATCTGCAGGCTTTTCCATATTAGCCCATAAGAATTGCAATTCGTTTTCGAGCAGTTCAATATCGGGATGGGTTAAGTGCAAATCCCTCGTAGTGAACGCATACGGCATAACCTCTTTAAATGCATTGTAGTTCTCCGGGTGGATTCCAGGCTGAAGCAAATAATTATCTTCCGCTACAATCCTCAGCATAGGAATGGTGCAGCCGTTCCTTTTTAGTGTAGTCTGAGCCTCTGTACTCACCATGTAATTGATGAGCGCTTTGGCGGATTCCTTTACATCACTTTGCTTATTGATTCCGAGAGATCCTGCCAGCAGTAACGTCGCATTATGCTTGTTCTTAGGAACAGGCATGACATCCCATTTGATTTTATGATCCCTGAATTCGTTCATAAAGAAATATGTCGTCAGAATCATCGCTGCCCCTTCACGCATAAAGAGACTTTCAGCCATGTGATTGCTGCCGTGAGAAAAAATGGGAGAAACCTTTTCTTCATACATTAAATCCACACAAAATGTCAGCGCTTCAATATTTTCTCTGCTGTTCAGGACTGAACGGCTCCGCTCCTCATCAAAAAATCTACCGCCGTTTTGCAGCATAAAGACGGGAAATCGGTTCGATGAAGCTGAAAAACAAAACCCGTATTGCTGGACAAGTTCCTCGTTTTCTTCGTCCTTTGTGCATCGTTTCGCTGTCTCTAGCAGGTCATCCCAGCTTTCCAATTTATACTGATTAGGAATCCGAGCCTCTGAAAACATTCTTTTATTGAAACAAATAATGACGGGAGAAAATAAGAAAGGGGTAGTGATTGTTTCTTCATCTACCGAAAACATGTCAAATAACTTTGGGTAACTGTCTTTATCTGGCTGTAAGTGTTCCGGTACATATGGGTCAATGATATCCAGCCGATTGGCAGCGGCCAATTGCCTGAAATGCAAGTCCGACACCATAAATACATCCGGCCCTTGGCCATTTTCAATCAATTGGGTTAACGCGTACACATAATCTGTAGCAGGGAATAGCTGAAGGTTCACCTTGACATAGGGATTCAATTGTTCGAATCGGGAAATGATCTCCTGTATGATCTCAATTTCATACGAATCAGAATACCAGCCCAACGTAATGGTTTGCTTTGACGTTTCTTCCGGCAGGGAAACCCGGTTGCCTTTTCCAGGTATTTTCTCAATCAACCCTTCCTCTACAAGCTCGGCAAGGGCCTTCCGGATGGAAACCCTGCTCAATTCATACTCCTTGCTTAACGTGTTTTCAGGAAGGATAAATTCCCCAGGCTTTAACCTCCCGGTGATGATTTCACCTTTTAATTCGGATAGAAATCTCTGGTATTTGATTTCAAAATCGCTTCGTCTTTTCAGCACCGCATACCGCTCCTATACATCTTGATGGTTTAATATTAATTGAGAGAGAAAGGTTTTGCAAAAACCATTTTCAAATTTTCCCACAATTGTCTGAAGAAGCCTGCAGTCTTACGTCTAAAAAATCATACGCCAGTTTCCGGATATAAAGCGGAAAGTCATGGCCTTCATTCCCGATTAATGAAGTAAATTGGTGTTCCGCACCCAATAAAGCATATAGACGGTCTATTTGATGGATGGCTGCAGCTGCCGGCTCCCAATGTGGAAAGATCTTGTCTTTTTGTCCCATCCAAAGAAAGAAAGGGGTTGGAGCAGCCAATGCAGCAATTTCATGAAATTCAAATGGTACTTCATCATTTGCCAAGTACTCACTCACCTTCGGGATATGGGAAAACCAGCTTCTCGTTCCCCAGCGCTCTCTTTCCGAATCGTTTGCAAAGACGGCAAATCCGCAGCTGCAAACGACCGCCTTCACACGTGCGTCAATACCGGCTAAAAAGAAGGCATTATAACCTCCAAGTGAATGCCCGATGGCGCCGATATCCGCCACCCCCGGCATACTCGCCAGAAACGAAACACCTTGCCTATGATCGGCCAGCATTTTGGCCACAGCTGACCAATCCCGGTTTTCTTCGTAAAAAGATGCGGTTTGATAAGGCTCCTCACCAGGCTTTACCCGTTCTCCTGCCGTGATGATGTCGGGTGCCAGTACAATATAGCCTCTTTTGACGAGTTCTAGGCCGTATTGGCGGTTTTCCCTGCCGCTTGCAAGCGCTACATCATCCTTCCCTTCCGGAGAAGTCGGATGGAGGGCGAGAACGGCCGGCCTTTTACTGGGGGTGCTTTCAGGCGAAAATAACGATTCCTCCAGATTGGCTAAGGTCAGACGGCTCCCTTCCTCACCCGGGACCAATAAGTAGGCCGTAACCCAATCCCCGAAGGAAGATTCATATTGTAAATGAATGCGAACATGATCGCTCTCTTTTTCTATGGAAAAGAAGCTTGCTCGGACCGGAACGGTCTCAGGGATTCCTCCGATTGCATCGAGCCACCGATCCATGATAGCTTGCCGCTTTTTTTCCCAATCATCAACCGTTTCGATTCCCTTCAATAAAGGGGGAATCCCATCTTCTCTCAATTGCTTTAAAGAATAGGCCATCCTGCAATCACTCCCTATCCACTTTTATACTCATCAGCCGGCTTCCTGAGCCATAGTATAGGTCGCCGTTATGTAAAACCACACCGCTAGTGGCATTTTCTTTAAGATGTGCAATAAGACGCGGCTCCACCACCCGTTCTCTGCTTATGTCTATTTTGAGGACCGCCTTACTTACTAAACAATAGAGGGCTGAACGATCTTCACTTAGCACAAAGGAGTTTCGTACGGGAGACCCAAACTCCGATACATCCTTTTTGTACAACACTTCTTTTTTATATGGATCAAAAACAAAGTAGATCCCTTCTGCCGTCACCCCATAAGCCGTGTTGTGCGGATCAATGAATAGCTGGGAAATCTCCCTGCTGCCTTGTACCGGACTTATGATGAAGGCTACTTCTTTCTTTGCCCAATCAAACAGATACAGTTTCCCTTCCCTTTCGCTGGAACTGGCACCTCCAGGCGTTTCAACGCTCGTTCCTCCCAAAATATCCCCCGAATTTAGTATACCAAGGGCAACGGTGCTTTGATTGGTAACAACCGAGGTGTGGGGAATGACAATATTTGTCCTTCCCTCGACATCATAGATGCCCAGTCCCCCGCCGGCCAGCCCATATCCTGGAACCCCCCCCCAGATGATATGGTCTCCATCCGAATGGGAAACGGCACACCTTGGACGATGAAGATGTTCTTTCTCCTCCAAGATGAGTTTTGGATTTCGGCTGCTTTCCGCAATGTGGATCTCCTGTTCGAGATCAAATTCGTATACTTTCCCGCCGGCATAAGCGAATCCTATCAGCTTACTGCCCTGTGTGGCGTAGGCGGCAATATTCCCCCCTCCACCTCTCTCAATCACTCTTCCGCCGAAGGTTTCGGTTATTTTTGAACAAAGGTTAAATCGAAAAAGATGAAGCGGATGCATAGATGTTCCGTATATATGTTCATTTTGAACTTTCACTAATATGGATAAAGCCGCTCCTTCAGATTCATATCGGAGCGTGAACCTTTTGGGCTTTTCCGACTGTTTTTCAATAACGATGCTGCCTTCCGGAAGATTGAGCTCCAGCACACGATAATTTCCCTGACCATTTCTGTGAACACGTTTAAAACTTTGTCCTGTATATAGGGAGGGAGAAGGCTCGGCTGCTTGTGCACATTTTCCATCCAAGAATAATTTCCATGCAGATGATTCATGGGCATCCTTCAGATCCTCTGCTTCCCATGATCCGTAAACAGAACCATCGACACCGTTGTAGACGTACCCCGCTCCTCTTGTCCTTTCATTTAATGGAACAAGCGATATTTTATCGCGTGATTCAGGATGAAAGGCAATCACATTCTTGCTTTCAGTTCCAACACCGATGTATATCCAATCTTCCTCATCAATGGCGAGGCTTGCCGGATATTTTTCTGTATCACTCATAGATCCATGATCGACAATCGCTTTCGTTTGCGGGCAATAGTGGAAGAGATGGCAGCCTGGATAAGAGGTGAAATAGATGTTTCCTTTGGCATCTTCGGCAAAACTAAAACCGACGATTTCTTCTCCGTTGTCAATCCATTGATAATCAAGGATCACTTCATGAAATGGATCAATGACCATCAGCATATTTCCAGCTCCGGTGTAAAATATCCCTGCCTTGCTGCTGAAAGAAGCAAAGGGATATTCTTTGTGCTGCTCAGGAAAGAACAGCTGGTTCGTCTCCTCCGTGTCAGGATTGATGATAAGTACAAACCCCTTGGCGGCGATGACAATCCGCTCTCCCCCATCCTTGTTTATACAGATCCCTGCAGTTCTGGATTCGGCCGCATTGACAAGGATCCCATGGTCAACTACCTCCCTGTTTACCGTCATGATCATCCCCCTTTGCCCATTACAAATTAGGAATACGAGTTGGCCACTTTTTCTATTGCGGTTATCATATCCTCAATATCTTTCAGATCGTAAAACTCACTCATATTAATCCTGATGGCGGTATCCAAAATCTCTTCTGCTACCGGGCAATTCCCTTTTTCATAGCTTTCCGTCGACAGATCAAAAGGGAAATGGCTGTTCCTGTATGCCTGTTTCTGCTGGAACAATGGCTGTTCGTAGATGACTTTTGGAATATAGCCTGCCTGGTTAGGAATCCCTTCCCCAGCCAGGGCCTCAGAAAATTGTTCACTGGAACAGGTGATGATTTTTCGATCCAGTCTGAACATATAGAACCAATAGGTGCAATAATCTTCTTCTGAAACAGCCATCGGATGCAGCCCTTTGATTTTAGCGACGGCTTTATTCAGCATCTCGCCGTATTGATTTCTCGTTTCACAAATCCAATGGAGTTTTTTCAATTGGGCAATTCCAACCGCTCCCTGAAGTTCCGTCATCCGGTAGTTCGGCGCTACGTAATGAATGTCTCGTGAAATTTTATCATCCAGCCGCTGATAGTTTTTATCGGCGAAGGCATGCGTCCGTTGATAATCGGCTTCATCTCCCGAATTAACGGTAATAATGCCGCCGTCCCCAGTCGAAATATGCTTGAAATCATTCGTGCTGAAGCATCCATAGTCTCCAATCGTGCCGACCAGCCTTCCTTTATACCGGGTTAAGTAGCTCTGGGCGCAATCCTCAATTACTTTCAAGTGATGCCTCTTGGCAATCTCCATAATTGGGTCCATGTCGCACGGATTGCCGGCTAAGTGAACGACCAGGATTGCTTTGGTCCTTGGCGTAATCTTCTTTTCAATGGAAGCCGGGTCCAAGTTATACGTATGGGGGTCCAAATCGGCAAACACCGGGATGGCATTTTGATAAAGGATGCCGACGACCGTTCCCTGATCGGTGATAGGACTCGTAATGACTTCATCCCCCACCGTGACCCCCGCTGCACCGATGGCCACATGCAAGGCGGCCGTACCCGAAGAGGCGGCTACACTATATTTTACTCCATACATCTCATTGAAGTCGGATAAGAACTGTTTCACTTTATTTCCGAAGTGGTAAAAAAGTGTGTTTTGATTAAGAGCTTCAACAAGCTCCCTCACTTCTTCTTCTCCAAAACGGTTCCCCGTTCCAAAAGGAGTCATCTTTGTTTTCGGTCCTCCATGAATAGCAAGCTGATCCATTGCCATTTCACACACTCCTTATAATTCAACCGTATTGGTCTGAACCTTCATTACTCGTCTCTTACCGGCCAATCCAAATTTATAGACATATTCTTCGTCATTCCGGACCTCGCCGGAAGGCATCCAAACGGCCAGATCAGGCATCTCCATGCGGCTGTATATATGGAACCCTCCGTCAACAGACAGGTTTACACTTCTCCGTGCACGTTCCCATTCATTAATTTGCCTGGATGTCCAAAATGTGAAACCTTGTGCTTTGGCCTCCCGGATAAAATACGTGATAGCGTCTTTCACCTCAGGAATATTGAGAATATGATACTGATGAAACAGAAAATGCCCGACTCCATTGACGCGTTTAACTTTTTCCAAAAAAGGATGGATAATCGTTGTATCCGCCAAAGCCGGATGGTTCATGTCCTGTGTCAGAAAGCCGATTTCCAATACGTCATAGAAGCGATTGCGTTCATCCGCCAGGGAGATAGGGAAATAAGGCTGGCATGTGCCAAAAAGAAAGCCGACGTTGCCTTTTTTGCTTGGCCCCCTCGTTTGATCGACTTCTATGCCATTTTGCTCGCACCATTGGAAAAGCTCTCCCCAGCCTTCAAAACGGGTGTAATGATTTTTATTGGACTTGATACCGTTTTCATTTGTTGCCGTTCTCAGCCAATCGAGTTGTTCTGAAAAAGCCTGCTTGGACCAGACACCATCTTCCATTTCAAGCGCGTTATAATGAAACGCAAGTTCATGACCGTCCTCTTTCACCTTTTCATACACCTCTTCACTGAAGCCCGGAGCAATGATGCACCACGTCGTTTGGACATCCTCATCCTTTAGCAGCTCCAGTGTCACTTCCGCAGACTCATGTATATTCATATCACTATCAAATGAAATCATGGCAACATGATTGACATCTGCTGGCCAATGCTCAATCACAGGCAGGAGCAAGCCCTTTTCCAGTGAACTTCGGACTAAATGCCCAACCATGACCTCTCTCCATAAATCGGCGTGCGGAACGGAAAAATAAGGCATACCTGTTTTCGTAAACTCGCGATCTTCCGTCCAGTCGAATTTAAATCCATCATCCGCTTTCAGAATGCCTTCATCAAGATTGGCCGATCCATCTGGTGCGGGTGCACCATCTATTGTTATTGGTGCTGTTCCCTGCTGAAGATTAACGATTGTTTTTGGGATGTTGACGGCCCATCTTTCAATCGATCCCAATCCGACCGGAATGTGAAGGAGCGCTGGCGGAGACTGCTCGTCGTTACCCAGTTTCCCCACCCCGTATACAGTATCGGAGCTTGGCGCTTCCCATGGCTTTGCCTCCAAATAACGCAGAGGTGCACCTTCAGCATAGTCCTGCGCCAGATCTGCATATCCGGTTCCCATCGCCTGCTGCACCTTACATCCAAGATCACTGCTCAGGAATTCCAGGCCTGCATAACTGATAATTGTGCCTCCCGAAGAGGCGTACTGAATCAATGCGGCTTTGATATGGGGGCCTTCATCAGCAATACCGACAATTAAAACATCCACTTTATGAAAATCTGAAATATCATCTATTACTTGAAAAGGAACACGTGCATGCTCCAATACTTCAATTGCATATTTTTCGAAAACATTTTCTTGTTTTGACCAGCGATCCTTTTCCGCCTGTCCATCAAAAAACAGCCCAATCCTGGCTATCTCCATCCCTGTCACCAACCTTTTATATGTGTAGGATATCGTTTATACACTTATGAATACATGTCTTTAACCTGTATGCAAAAATCATAAACGATTTCAAAATAAAGCGCAACCATTATTTTGAATATTGTCAAATTTGTTCGTGTGTTGGGTTGACCAGATGAATTTGAATTTGCTGGGGAGTAGCTTTATTTGGGGTTATACAGCTAGAATTGTTAGGAACAAGGCCAGCTCAAATAGGATTGTCGAACTGCCTAACGGGGTCATATATGCATATTATGAGGAAGGCTGGCTGAGTTTTGAATAAAAGCAAGAAAGTGAGAGGAACCCCCTCTTACTTTCCACTGTGTCATGCTTTTTTCATGACAACCTGCCTTCCCCTCACACTTCTAAATCAGCTTCAGAACGTCCTTTGGCTCCGTTAAGATGTAATCCGCTTCTTCAAAACCTTCTTGCGTTTTGCTTCCCCACAAAGCGAGTGCAAAGGGAACCCCAGCACTTTTGGCGCATTCCAAATCATATATCGAATCACCGATGTAAATAGCGGTTTTTTTATTGACAGCTAAGTTTTCCAAACAGGTTAAGAGGGGTTCTGGATGCGGTTTATGGTTTTCAGTATGTGAGGCTGTTATCGCTTCGGAAAAATAATGATTTAAACCATAACAGTCGAATTCATCTTTCATTTCTTGATCTGTTTTGGAAGTAACGATTCCAAGCTTGATTTGTTTAGATGCCAATTGTTCAAAGACGTCTTCCATTTGTTCAAATACTTTAATGTCTTCCATAAAGGAAAGCATCACATTAGACCATATGGATAGAATTCGCTCACTGTCCCTCACATTCAGTCTTTCCAATGCATCTTTTCCTGGAATGCCCAAAGCAAACGTCAATTCTTCTTTTTCGTATACAAGGTTTGCCTCTCGTTTAAGCGTTTGTTGCAATGACTTTAAAATCGCTTCTTCCGTATCAAGAATGGTTCCATCCACATCGAATATCAGCGTAGTATACATCAACGATTCCTCCTCATGTTCTGCATTTTTTGGAGCATCAGACAGAATCCCGCTCCACAATGCGGTATGGGATTTTCACTTTTTCTCTCGATTTCCCGATCACCAGGCTGCAAGCTTGTTCACCGATTTTCGTCAGCTGGTGATCCACTGTCGACAGTCCCAACCCGAGGCCGACTGGTTGATTTTCCTGGCCAATTATCGCTAAATCAGCTGGAATATTCATTTGCAGCGACTTTGCATATAAATAGATGCCTCCCGCCACTTCATCTCCATTCGCATAAATGGCTGTCGGTTTTTCCGGAAGCTCCAGGAATTGCTTTGCGGCCTCGTATCCATCTTCAAAGCAATGGCAATCGGATATATGGTAGCCAGGAGGCAGATCACCAAAAATCTCCTGATACGCAGCGATCGTTTGTTTCGTACTCCTGCTTTTTAGCCTCGCGGTTGTGAAAGCTGCGGCACGATGCCCTTTGTTTTTTAATAACTGAAAGGCATCGAGAAAAGAGGAATACCGGTCTACATAGGCACAGCCAATTTCTATATGTTCGGTATATTCACAGGAGATGATTGGACCATATTCGCTGTATGGAGTGATGACCTCCCAATCATTCGCTCTTGAGGTAATGATAATACCGTCAAACAGCTTGCTCTTTAATTTTTGCAGGTATTCCAGTTCTTTTTCTTTCTTGTATGTTGATGGAAGAACCGTTACCAAATAATTATTTTCCAATGCCTTATTGAGAATCCCGTTTAATATTTGATCGAATGCCGGGTTGTTGTTGTAGGGAAGAATCACCCCGATTGTTTTCGTTTCTCCCCGAACTAAATCAATCGCATTTTTGTTCGGCGTATAATTCATCTCTTCAATCGCTTTTAAGACCGCTTCTCTTTTGTCTTCAGCAACATACTTATAATGATTGAGAACTCTGGAAACAGTCGAGACAGAAACACCTGCTACTCTCGCTATATCTTTAATATTCGTCATACCAGCACTCCTGCTTAGTTTGTAAATCAATGACAGCTATGCACTTACACACAATTTATGAAATGCCTTCTTAAAGGCAGGAAGGTTTCCTTTGTACGTCCATCTTATCGTAATTCTGTGTTCTCCCACAATGAAGGTGGCGTGCTCAGCTCCGCTCATTTCTCCTTCAAACCACCAAGATTCCTCGAGATTGATCAGTTTATCGCTGACTATATATAATCTTTTATTCGTTAAATACAAATCACCAAAGAAGAAATTCTGTGTTCCATTAAAGCTTTCAATTAATCCAGTGAGAGTGGATAACGCTTTTTCATCTTGTTGAAGCATCAATTTTGCGTTCATATTTTCTCCTCCCCTTTGTTGAAAATCGGCTCATCATCACTGTAAATTGTGAAATGCATTTCAAGTCAAGGGGGAAAATGAAACAATTTTTTTAAAACCAGCAGCATATTGGCCACACTTCTGCACCTGCTATTTCGATATACACTTTTTATCATCTATTGATGGATGCTCCGATTGATTTGATGAAAACTGCATACCCTTTCGTAGAACTAATTGTAAAAATCAATAACCGATCTGGCTAACGATACTACTTTATCTGGAACATCTCTTGGTGAAATCACTTTTATTTTGTTTGCGAATCCCAATATAAACTCAATAGCCTCTTGCTTGTCATTAAATTCTAAAGTTGCTGGGATCCACTGGTTTCCATTTGGATTATCAGTTTTTATCACTTTGACGAACTTACCGGAAAAATGAATTCTTTTCATAATGTCTGGATGTATTTCTACCTGGACCTCATACTTCGGTAAGTTCTGTACAAACTCTACTTTTGATTGTTCCCAATATGCCGCCAAATTGAAATGAGGCGGTCTTCGAAAAGTGTCGTTTTCAAGCTCTGCCTTGAGTATACGTGATACTCGATAATTCCGAAGCTCTCCATTTCTTGCGACCACAAGATACCACTTATTCCCTTTTGCCACCAAGCCCAATGGTTCAACTAGCCTTTCCTTTTGCTCGCCGTCTGCCTGTTCATAGTGGATTGTCAGCTTTTTATTTTCCTGAACTGCTTGTTGTACAATTTTAAGAGCACTCGTTTTTTCTTTGGATGGTCTCCATGTGCCAGAATCTATATGGATTCTCTCCCAGATCGCTTGTGCTTCTTCCCGATAAATAGTTGGGATTGCTGCAAGTAACTTTTGCCTCGTATCAAGCGGCTGGTTTTTCAAACCTAAATCCTCCAGTAATTCTCCAGAGGGGAAAAGAAATAAAGATTTCATGTCGTCTATATGTAATCCACTTAATTTACTCCGAAAATTATCTAGTAGACGCCACCCGCCTTCCTTCCCCCTTTCAGATATTACGGGAATCCCTGCATTCGTTAATGCATCCATATCTCTAAGAATCGTTCTATCCGATACTTCCAGTTCACTTGCTAATTCTTTTGCCGTCATTTTACCTCTGTTCTGCAACAAGATCATTATATTCATCAATCGATCCGCTCTCATACGATCAACCCCCCTGGTGAAAATAGCAATGAAATTTATTAACATGACAAAAGGTGTCATGTTTTAACCTTATAATTTTTTTTAAGCGAAGGAAAGGAGATAAATCAATCATGAGTCAAGATCGAAATGTCGTATTGTTTATTGCGGCGAGTTTAGACGGATACATTGCTGCAAAAGATGAGTCTCTTGAATGGTTATTTGAAGTCGAGGGTGAAGGAGATAATGGATTTTCGGAGTTTTATGATACCGTTGATACTGTTTTAATGGGTAAAAAAACGTACGATTGGATAATGAAACAAGAACATGAGGAGTTCCCGTATAAAAATAAGGAATGCTATGTGTTTACAAGATCATCTTATAAGGATACAGAGAACGTGAAATTTGTTAATCCTGATATGAGCAGTTTTGTTAATCAACTAAAAAACAAAGCCGGTACGAACATTTGGCTAGTCGGTGGAGGTGAATTGTTACACTCATTTATTCAAGAGGATTTGATTGATGAGTATATCATAACCCTTGCACCAACGATAATCGGTAGCGGAATCCCTTTATTTAAAGAAGGAAATCACCAATTAAAGCTTTCCTTGAAAGGGACGAAGAGATTTAATCAATTTATTGAATTGCATTATAAAATACAAAGGTAAAAAGGCGAGCTGTTTTTCGTTCGCATCCAATTCATCCACTGAGGGAATGAGAAAAGAGCGTCCCCTTAATCGTTAAAGGATCAGGAGCCGCTCTTGCCATTTTTTCAGATACCTTTTCTGCTGGTATCCTGCCTTATGTTTCTGCCGGCTGATCAAGAGAGACTGTCACAACGACTCCATCAATATTGTTGCCTGATAAATCATAATGAAGATCGGCCGGCACTTGGATTTCCGTATTTTCGGCAATGGGGTAATAATAGATTTCATATTGGTTTCCGCCTACACGGGCAGAAATAGATTTTTCTTCTCTTATGTAATCAGTGTATTCTTCAAGCGCCAAGTTTTTTTCCTTCATAATAGCACTGTGGGGCAAGCCAACATAGCGGATATGCCACGGCTCATACTGGATTCCCGTGATCTCCGTTTTGTCCTTTGGATAGCGCAAAATAAAGCCATACTTCCACGCATTCTGCTGCAGCCACTTTCCTTCAGGCGCGTCGGCCATCCTCGTTTGAGTGGAACCGACATCAAGCGATAAACCCGTATTATGCTCACTATACCCTGCAGGCAAAGCAAAATCCGACCCCATTTCTTCATAAAGCTCACTTTGTTGATCAAAATCCCGGAATCCGCTCGTAATGGAGAAATTATTAACACCATCTTTTGAAGCGGCCGTCATCATTTCTGAAAATCGATGGGCTATTTCCTCCGATAAATAAACATTCTCACCGAATACCCCATATCCATTGATCAATTTACCATTCGCAGAAAGATTTACGATATCCTTTTTGATGCTTTCTTCCTGAACAGGGTATGTACTATTGATCAAAAGCAGATCTCCTTGATAAGCTTGGTTTTCTGCAATTTCAATCTGCTTGGATGCTCTCTCCCCATGTGCCTTGCCTATATGTTGATTATGGTTTTGTATCTTCACTTTTGGTTCCGAAAAAGGTTTCGTCATTATGAATATGATTCCGATGCAAACAACAATTAAAAATAAGCCCCACTTCTTCACTTTTCCGTTTCCCCCTTCCTCTTCTCTACTAAGAGTGTAGAGGAAACTGTTTAAATAAAGAGTGGGGTAAATATTAAATATTTCTTAAATTAGATCATTATTCTGCTGATTTTCCGGGAAACGAACCTCAAAAACGGTACGGATGATACTGCTGTCAACAGTAATCGTACCTTCATGCTGCTCGACAAGATTTTTGGCAATGAACAAGCCGATTCCTGTTCCTCCTTCTTGATGTGTTCGTGCTTTATCACCCATATAAAACATCTCAAACAAATGAGGAAGTTCATTCTGAGGGATAGGATCGCCATAATTGACAACCTGCACAACCACTTTTCCAGAATCGATAAAGCCGTTAATATCTACAAATTTTCCATCGTATCCATATCGGTTCGCATTCGTAAGGAGATTTTCAAACACCCGTGCCAGCAACTCTCCGTCACCCATTATCGGTAACTGGGAAGCTACATTCGTTCTAGCGATTAAACCATTTTTCTCGAAGACAGGATACAATTCTTCCTTCAATTGATGAAGAAGATCACTTAGATTAATAGGCGTTTTTTTAATCGGCAGGCTGCCATAATTCATTCGTGTGACCTCGAATAACTCATCAATCAGTCTGTCCAAACGTTGTGATTTGCTGAAAGCGATCATTAAGTAATTTCGGACCTGTTCTTCCGATAAATTCTCATCTTTAAGAATGAGATCCAAGTAGCCTAAAACGGAGGTTAGCGGTGTACGGAGATCATGTGCCAAATTCACGACCAACTGATTTTTGCTGCTTTCAGAAAGGGTTTCTCTCTCAATCGCTTGCTGCAGCTTTTCGGATGCAAGATTAATATCCAACGCAATATCTCTAAATTCATCATTGGAACGGAGATCAACCCGATGGGTAAACTCACCGCGAGCAAGAAAATGGATTCCGTTTGAAATTTCTTTGAAATAGGTCGTATAACGTTGAGTGAACAAATAAAAGAACAAAATGGAAAGAGGAATAAATAAAATCAAAAAGAAATTAATGTCACCGATATCGCGGATGAAGCTGCGCAATCGAGCCAAAGAATCCCCATAAAGTGCATTTGTGCGATAATACCATTGAAGACCTTTAAAGATTAGATAGGTGATGGCACCAGACAGCAGCATACTCAAACCGAAAAATAAAATCATCTTGGAACGGAAACTTCGCAGCATCTTACCCATTGAATGTATACCCTATGCCCCATACCGTTTTGATGAATTTATTTTTCCGTGTATCTTCCTTGAGCTTTTTTCGTAATGTCCGAATATGGACCATAACAGTATTTCCGCTTTCAAAGTATGCATCGTCCCACACTTGCTGGAAAATATGCTCCACACTGTATACCTTCTTTGGATGCCTGGCCAGTAAATACAAAATATCAAATTCTTTAGGCGTGAGCTCGATATTTTCCCCATACAGGGTAACGGATCGCTCATCAGGAGAAATCCTCAGTTCTCCACATTCAATGAACGGTTTATGTTCACTGATAGGCTGATTCAACTTGATAAACCGCCGCAATTGAGCATTTACCCTAGCAACCAATTCAATCGGGGTGAATGGTTTCGTAATATAATCATCTGCCCCGATCACAAGGCCATGTACTTTATCAAAATCAGATGTCTTGGCACTTAGAAAAATGATCGGCATATTGTATTGTTCGCGAATTTGACGGGTGACTTCATATCCATCTATAACCGGCATCATGATGTCCAAAATCAGCAAATCAATCGTTTGAGCCCGGATTGCCTGAATGGCTTCTTGTCCATTCGACGCTTTAATAACATGATATCCTTCTTTTTCCAGATGGATGGCAACCAGATCCGCTATCTCTTCTTCATCATCCGCTATTAAAATCGAAAGCTGTTTCATCTATGTCACTTCCTGTAACGTTATCAATCACATATCCAATTCTGTCCTTCAGCACAGTCTAAAAAGGCAGAGTGCTCCCCTTATGATCGTACCATCCATGGCAATGAATTGGTAGAATGTAAAAAAATCTTGCAGAACATACCCAATCCAAAATACGAATATACGTTCTTGAACTCCCCTTTTTGTTTCGGTATGATGAAATGAATAATATGTTTTTGGAGGGATGAACTTGAACAAAGATTCGATTGCTCAGTTGGAAAATACAATCGAGGACATTATCATGCTAAAAAACGATCCTGATTCCGTACTTCTTGAGCCTATTTCCACTGGGAAGTGGTCGATACGGGAAATCGTCGGCCATTTATTGTATTGGGATATATTCAACTTGGAAACGATGGTTCCTTTTATGTCTAACGGAGCTGTTCTGCCCCCATTCCCCGACCATGATGCACATAATAAAGAGGCGGTATGCTACATAGAAACCTTTGATTCAGTGGCATCGCTGATCGATGCTTTTGCGGAATCACGAAAACAATTCATTGAGAGCATAGCAAAAATCGACGATAGCATCAGGTTTACGATTGAAAATGAACCTGATGAATTTTCTACAGAAAGCTTTGTCAGGATTTTTATTGAACATGACTCTCATCATCTCCAGCAAATCCAACTTCAGCTAGATAAAGGTGAATAAATGAATCATAAATATACGCAGTTGATACATGAGCTGGCAAACGAACATGCGAATAAAAGTGAAGCCTTAAAAATGAAAAAGTATATGCGCAACCAATTTGAGTTTCTTGGGCTAAGAGCACCTGTCAGAAAGGAACTGGTGAAATCTTTAATCAAAGTCCATGGCCTCCCTCCTGAGGAAAGCTTTCATGATATTATCTATGAGCTTTGGGACCTTCCAGAAAGGGATTATCAAGGCATTGCCTTGGAATTGCTGGACCGCAAAATAAAAAGGTTCAACGAGGGTGACATTGAACTCCTCGAACATCTCGTCCTTCAGAAACCTTGGTGGGACACCGTAGATTGGATTGCCTCCAAGCACGCAGGTCATTATTTTCAACAATATCCGGAAAACAAAAAATCCATTACGGGCAAATGGATGGAGTCAAAAAACATATGGCTGCAAAGAACCGCTATTCTATTTCAATTAAAATATAAGGGACGGACGGATGAAGAACTGCTCTATGATTACATTACCCAATGTATTGAATCAGATGAGTTTTTCATCCAGAAAGCGATAGGATGGGCGCTTAGAGAGTATGCTAAGACAAATGCGCAATCTGTACTGGATTTTGTTGACAGAACTCCGTTGCCTTCACTTAGCAAAAGGGAAGCGTTAAAAAGGATGTCTTAATCCCTTGAAGCTACCGGAGAACTTGATGTAAGGGTGAATCGATAGGATTAGACACCAAAACTGCCGGGACAATGAATATCGTACATAAACCAGAGCGATCCATCTGCCATCACTTATGCCCCAAAAGTGAGAGTCAGCTTTTGGGGCGTTCTTCATGGCGACAGTTTTTAGTCTAACAACCGTATCAAATATCTTGCAAAAGAAGCATACAATGTAGGAAAGGATTAGGAATAATCCCAAAATTACCTTTTTATTCCTCATTCTTATTGTATAATGGACATTACTATCCATATCGAGGGGGGATCTTTTGAACGGTATGCATGTTTTCCTTATTGCTGGATTGATCTCACTCGTCATCTTTTCTTTTTTATCCTACATGTTGCAAAAAAATGAGGTTGCACAAATAAAGTATTTTACTCCTGCAATAGTCGTTATAGTGGTTTTGGGGGTACTTACGCCATTACAGATCTTTTTCATACGAGATGGTTGGGTTATTATGGGGAATGCTTTTTTTGCAATCGCGATCGCATCAGGTGCAGTTACAGGGACATTTCTTATTAATATATCTCCTTTTTCCCCTTCAAAAAAATAGAGGAGGATCAAATGAGTAAAGCCTATCAGTGGATAAGTTGCCTATTTTTTATCGTCAGTGTTTTACTCTCACTGTCTATTGTCTGTTTTTGCATTTTGCTGACAAGGTCTCCATTACTTGATCCTATTTTTAAAATAACTCTGCTCCTGGTACCCATTTCATTAATCCTCGGTATGTTAGAAGTGTTCAACAAAGAAAGAGGAAGGTTTTCCACTATCTCATTCATACTGACAATCCTTAGTTTGTCTTTTCTTGCATTGCTCTTTTGGTTTGAAGCAATTTTTTGGTAAGGAGAAATAAAGATCAAAGACCTTTTACTGTGGGAAATCCCTTTATCAATATAGAGAGATTTCCCATTTGTGCAGAAACAGCATAAGGCCTTTTCAAATTCCTGTGGAGGTTTGAAGTCTCATGCCAATACAATAAATAAAGGTTCCTTCCAATAAATTTATCATCCTATCAAGGAAAAATATAATAAGGGATCAACCATTTTTTTCTATTAGGGGTATTATGCATAGGTTTATATCGTATACAAAAAACCCTATCGGCAGATCGTGTCCACCGATAGGGCAATGGAGTTAATAAGAACAGTCTCTATCTGACAAGGTTGGATGAATCATATCTGTTACCGCCTCATACAAATTTTCTGGGTTCTCAGCGATGCGGTGACATAAATACAAGTACCATTCTTGCCCGTATGTCAGATATACTTTGGTATTGAAACCTTTGGCTTTTAACTCCTTTATCAAATCTGGACGCACCCCGTAAAGCATTTCGATTTCCACCTGAGAATGGCTATGAAGCTGCCGGTGGTCCATTTCTTGTATAAGGGTTTCATCATGTGTGGCTATGGATACAGGGTGGTTCGCCTTTATTGCTCGTTCCACAAGAGTGAGGTACCGGTTGTTTAATTCACTGGACCTGGGCATGGCAATCTCTTCAGCTTCTTGATAAGCACCTTTGACAATCCGGATTCGCCCAGGATAATTGAGGAGTTCCTGAAGATCCTTGCCTGATCGGTGTAAGTGGGCCTGTAGCGTAATGCCTACGTTTGGGTACTGCTTCGTAACATTTTTATATAGGTCAAGAATGGCATCCGTTTTTGATGACTCTTCCATACTGACCATCACGGTGATTCCGTGCTGCTTTGCTTTCTTCGCTATCTCAAGCAAATGGCGATTGGCGGTTTCCAAATCTACAGCCAATCCGATATGGGAAAGGTCCAGCGAAACAGTTTGATTCATGGATCTCGCTGCCATATCTTCGATGAGCAGCAAAAACTCGTCTTTGGCATTTTTGCATTCCTCTATGCTGGCTGTATTTTCTCCGATGTATTCAAGGGAAATATCATATCCTTTTGCAAGGAGTCCGGTTGCAATCTCAATTCCATCCTGTCTCTTATCCCCCGCAACAAATCGTTTCGCTGCCTTTAACAGTAATGGGTAGAGTTCTTTGGATTGTTGGATATAGGATTTAATTTGCTGATTACGCGAAATCGATTTTAGTGCCTGAGCGACTTGAATTTCAGCTTTCTTCACGGTTTTCATCTCCCCTTTTCTCTTTAAACCCACTTTATCATGGTAAAATAGTTTCAATCAGTACCACTTATTATGAAAATTGAGGGTACCACTTGTTAAAGGAGAAGATGAAACGATGCTTTGGATTCCCATTGACCGATCGAAAGACCTGCCTTTAATCAAACAAGTCTATCAGCAAATCCGGGAGCAAATATTGAATGGCCAGTTAAAATCGAACGAAAAACTCCCATCCACCCGTGCACTCTCCTCTGAATTGAAAGTGTCCAGGAATGTCATTTTAGAAGCTTATGATCAACTTATGGCTGAAGGTTTTCTAGTTTCTCAAAGAGGGGCCGGGACATTTGTGGCTGCAGGGGCTTTTTTGGAACAACATAAAATGGGGCCTTCTTCCCCTTTGGACTGGGATGTAAAAAGTGAAAAAGATAATAGTTTCATCAGCTTTCGCTCGGGTATCCCAGCTTTGGACTTGTTCCCGCGTAAGACCTGGGCCAGGCTAGCTTCTGCCGTTTGGAATGACACGTCTTCCTCAACATTCGGCTACGACCATCCCGAAGGCCGTCCGGAATTACGGCAGATTTTATCACAATATTTGTTTAAAACACGAGGCGTTGAGTGTCATCCTGATCAAATCGTCATCACTTCCGGCGCCACTCAGGCAATGGTCCTTGTTTCTAAACTGCTTCTGCACCCAGGTGATACGGTGATTATGGAAGATCCCATTACCCTGGATATTCAAACGATTTTCAAAGCAACTGGTGCACAGATTACCCCTGTACCCGTTGATGAGTTGGGGATGAAAACGTCTTTGCTGCCATTGGATGAAAAACCGAAGTTCGTCTTTGTTACACCCTCCCACCAGTTTCCGATAGGAGGGATTCTGCCGATCCAACGGCGGATCGAACTAATTCATTACTCAAGGCATGCAGACTGTTATGTCGTTGAAGATGATTATGACAGTGAGTTCCGCTATGAAGGGCCACCAGTAAGTTCATTACAGGGCTTGGAGCCGGAACGGGTGCTTTACATCGGTTCATTCAGCAAAATTCTTTCACCTGCACTCAGAATGGGATATGTAGTCCTTCCTTTTCATCTTATTGAAAAATGCCGGAATCTAAAGTGGTTTACCGATCTTCATACCCCTTCGTTGGATCAGCTTGTCCTTGCAAACTTTATTAAAGAAGGCCATTTGGAACGGCATATAGCGAAAATGAAGAAGATTTATAAAAGCCGCAGAGATTACCTTACCCAGTGCCTAGAATCCACATTTTCAAATAAGGTGAACATCTCCGGTAATTCGACTGGGCTCCATCTGATCATTGAATTCGAGGACCTTCATTTTACAAAAGAGACAATGAACCAAATTGAGCAATCTGGAGTTAGGATTTATCCAGTAGAAAATCATACGATTGAAAAAGGAAAACACCCTAACCAGTTGATTTTAGGATATGGGCATTTAACGAATGAAGAGATCAAAGAGGGCATCCACATGCTGCACGAAGCAATTTACTCCCTTTGATGAAAGGAGGTTACTTAATCTAAAAACAATAACTATTATTAGAGTCGGGCTGAGGATATCGCGGTCCCGCATGATATATCTCGCTCTCACAGAATATATCGCCGTCCAGCGGAATACATCTCATTCCCACAAAATATATCGCTGTCCTGCAGGATATATCTCACTCTCACAGAATATATCGCCGTCTTGCAGAGTATATCTCACTCTCACAAACTATATCGCTGTCCTGCGGGCGACACTATTGGCACTTAATTTCTCGGTCTCCACCAGCTTGCCAAACTTAATTATCAAATAATCCTCTTCTAATCAAATTTGCAGATATAGGGGTTTTTCCCATTTCACGCGACCATATAGACAGCTGGCCGATATGATGTATTTCATGGGCTATGACATGGCGTATTACCTCTCCGTATGTAAATCCTTCTGTCTTTCCACTGGAATTGGGTCCCGCAAGAATCTGATTCTCCATCTCTTTTGTCCACGCCATCACAAACGGTTCAATCTCCTCGTGGCATTGCGTTGAAAAGTCCTTGATCTTTTTCAAACTGGCATACTCCTCAAACGGGGGTATCTCAGGCATTGGTTTCCCTTGCAAACCACAGATCCAGCTGTGTTCAACATCCACGATGTGAAAAAGAGTGTACAAAATACTTCCCACCCCGCCCACTCGTTTCTTTAATAATTCTTCTTCCGGAATCTCTTCACACCATGCAAACCAATCATCTCGAACTTGCCAGTTGTATTGAAACAGCTTCAACATCTCAGCATCTCCTTTCATATATAGAGGTAATATTTACTTTTCACCAAAAGCCCTCAGAATCCTTTATCCATAATGAAATAAATACCCCCAATAAATAAAAAGAGCGCAATCCCTTTCCCAGAAGAGCGCCCGTTTGTTGGAGTTCCCAAGGTTCCCCATTCCGATTATAAAAAGCTTATTTGTATTGGATTAAACCAATTCCGTTTCCAGTAGGGTCTACTAAATACGCGAGGTAAAACTCATCGAATTCCATTTTGTCTCTGACGACCATAGCTCCGTTTTCTATTGCGATAGAAATCGCATCATCAATTAATTCCACTTCGATTTGCATTCGAGTACCATGGGGAAAATCAGCCGGTCCTTTCGCAATCCCGCCAATCTCGCCTCCATCTGCTGAAACAATCCGATAATCCCAATGAGGTTCAGCTACTTCCCAGCCAAAAACACTATAATAAAATTCCGCTGCTTTTTCAGGTTCTTGGCTATTTAACTCGAATCCGACTACCTTTCCCACAATCTTTTTCATTTCAACTTCCTCCTTCTGGCACTAAAGGTTCTTTGGAGAATAATGATATGGTCCCAAATAACAGCTTAAATCCCTAAGTTTACGTAAGCGAAATCAGCAAAGTTCACTGTTGGAAATAACATTCCAATTATTGTGTTTACAGAAGTAAGAAGACCCAGAGGGGGAAAATATTTTCCCCATGAACAGCCTTTCTGCTGAAGCCGTAGTCAACATACTCCCTTTGATAAGGAGGTTAGTGGCTTATTTAGAGTTACGCCCTTCAATTTCTACATTCCCATATACTCTTTCAAAGATATACGTAAAGACTCCAACCTATTTTATGAAGATCAAGCCACCGCTTACTTCGCTGTCATTTCATAGGATGTATAGTGAATGACGAAGAATAATGCTGTTTCCTAATGAAAACAAGACATCCACGCTACTTAATCAAGAACGTCTCGCCATTTTTATCAAATGCGTGCTTAAAATCAAATGCAAAAGGAGTGGGACCATGTTGAATATAATGATCGTATCTCTTGAACGCCTCCTCCCATGAGACATCCTTTACCTTTTCTGTCCACCAAATAATATATGGAAAGTGTTTTTCAGGATTAACCTCCATCCATTTGCTCCTATTTTGCAGCGCTTGGCTATGTTTGCCTGAATAGCTAAAACGATATAAAGACTGAAGGCTTTTCCAAACGGTGAGTGTAAGGACTGGGTAGCCGTTTCCTTCTTTAGAATAAGGCACTTCTTCGGATGAAAAATCCTCTATAAGATCTCCTGATAAATGGGCCTGCCGCATTACTTTATATCCGGTTTCATAAAATTCACGAGAGGCAGGATGGTCATAGGGAAAGTTTAGTCTACCAACAGTATAGATAGAAACAAATGGCATAAACAGCCCTCCATATATCGTCTTACATTAGATATATTCAGGAAAAGGGTGCGAATTTCCTCTCCACTAGAGAACATTAGGTCAGCTTACAATAAGACGCAAAAAGGCCAGCCCTCACATACGAACGTGAGGGCTGGTGTTTATCCTGTATACTCAAACATCGAGAAGACTCACTTCAAAGCGTTAAGTGCAATTTTTGCAGCTTCTGCGATTAGCGTGTTGTCATAATCGGCATCCTGTGCATCACGGCTGGATAAAACGGCGATGACAATTGGTGCTCGATTCGGCGGCCAAACTACCGCAATGTCATTTCGTGTTCCATAGCTTCCTGCCCCGCTCTTATCATCGACTGTCCATCCTTTTGGTGCACCTGCACGTATCAAGGCATCCCCGGTGGCATTCCCTCGCATCCAATCAGTTAGGATTTCACGTTTTTCAGCAGGGAGCAAGTCGCTGACTGCGAAAGCCTTAAGGCTCGTAGCCAGCGCTTTTGGTGTGCTTGTGTCACGTCGATCTCCTGGAACAGCAGAGTTCAATTCCGTCTCATAGCGATCCGCCTGAGTACGATTATCTCCAATTTTCTTTAGAGCTTTTTCAAATCCTTTAGGGCCACCCAGTTTTTCTAATAAAATGTTTCCTGCAGTGTTGTCGCTGTATCGAACAGCAGCCTCACTAATTTCCCTAAGAGTCATACCGGTATCTACGTGAAGCTCCGTTACGGGTGAATACGAAACGAGATCCTCACTGCTGTAAGTGACAAGTTCGTCGAGCTGGTCAATAGAGTAACGATGCAGCAAAGCCCCTGCAGCTACAGCTTTGTAAGTAGACGCATAAGCGAACCGTTCTTGTGGCCGATAGGAGATCTTCCGATTTGTCCCTGTATCGATAGCATAGACTCCGAGCCGGGCATCATATTTATTCTCAAGTTTTGCAAACTGCCGGTGTATTTGGGGTGCTGGTGTTTTTCCGTTTGCCTTTTCGGGCTTGTCCGGCTGATGATGGCTGCTCATTGACCAACCGGCGAGCGGGACAATGGCAACCACTAGCAGAAGCACGGCAATTAACACATTATGTTTACTGAATAGATCATGTATTTTTCTCAAGATCTTAACCTCTTTCCCATATTAGAATAAGCGGATTTACTCATGTTTTAGTGAGCCCCGACCTGCTGGAAGCCAGCAGGTTTCAAAACCTCATGCTGTCTCCGAAACTGAGAGAATTTCCTCCTTTCCTCAAATCCGCACCAATTACTACACTCGTAGTACTAGGCCGCAAATAAAATACTACATATGTAGTATTTAGTTGTCAATAACATTTTATGGATAGCCGTCCTTTCATGAAGATTGGGGTCACCCGCTAGGATGAACTGATTACACCAAATACCACAAATGTAGTATTAATTCCAAAAAAGGCCCAAAAGGACAGGATCCTTTATGGGGATATTCATTGATAGATCTTTTTATCCTGCAAAATCTGCTTAGCAATTTCCGCTGCTTTGCTTCCCTGGGCATGCCCATTCTTATTTTGAATGTTGATTGCAAAATAAAAACGATCATCTCCCTTTTCGACAAAGCCAACAAACCAGCCATTTATACTTTTTCCATTAATCATGCCGGTTCCCGTTTTGCCATACAAACGCTCATTCTTTTGGCCATCGATTAAAATGGCCTTTTTTATCGTTTCGATATTTTCCGTTTTAACATCCCATTGATTTTCTACTAATTGGTGTAGTAATTGGACTTGTTCAATTGGTGATATTTTCAAGGAAGATTCCATCCAGTAACGATCCAAATTCCCGGAAAGATCCTCATTCCCGTATTTAATCTTGTGAAAGTAATATTGCAGCTGCTTCTTCCCTATCTCTTGATCGGTATTTTGGAAATACCAATTGACGGAATGGCTTAAGGCAGAGGCTAAATCCTGATCTTGATTCCATTCTGAAAAGGGAGAAATGGTCCCGTTCCAAACCTGTTCATTGTTATTCGCGGAAATCACATTCGATTCCAATGCAAATAAAGCCGAATAGATTTTATAGGTGCTATCAGGAGAAATTCTCTGTTTACTCATCTCTCGATTATAAATTTGATATTGGCTTTTAGAGGGATCATATAAAACAAAGCTCCCTTTATAGCCCTTGAAATAGGAGCTTAGATCTTCATAGACCGCATGATCGTCGCTAAACCGATACACATTATCCGGGCTGGCGATAACGGTAGTAATTGGAGCAAGCAATAGCACCATCACTCCTAAAACAGTGCAAATGACCTTGCTTTTCCATATCAGCAATAAAGAATCACGAGAGAAACTTGCAATGCACTGGATCCTTTGTGTAATTTGTTTTTTTGTGCCGCCCAAACCTGGAGCAAAATGGTCAACGGTACGATCAGATTTTTTATCTGCAAACCGAATGATCGTGTGCCCATATTCGATATATCCGCTCTCATTCAAGTGATGTAAAACGGATGCATCACAGGCTAATTCCCGATCGGATCGAATCCTCTTTAAGGCATACAAAACAAACGGGTTAAACCAATAAAGAATGCGAAACACCCACATAACGTAATTCACGAACAGATCCTTGCTTTTATGATGGTGAAGCTCGTGCAAAAACACATACTTGTATTCATGCAGTGAGAATGCTTCTCCCATTTTGCTTGGTAAAAAAATATAAGGTCGAAGAATCCCCACAGTGATTGGCGAGGTAATAAGAGAGGTCTCCCGCAGCCTTATATTTCTTTTCACCCCAACCAACTCTTTGCACGTTTTTAATAATTCATGCAGCTGTTGGTTATGAACAGCCGCAGCTGACTTTTTCATCCGATGGATTTGATAGTTTGAATAAACAGCAGCCGCTAAAAATAGAACGGCTCCAATGACCCAAACTGTAAACAATGTATGGTAGATGAAGTCGGGGGTCGACCTGTTTACTGATAACGTAAAATCATGTAACAAATTGCTGTTTGGTACCTGAGCGGCAGCAACTCCATTCACTCTTTCGCTATTCAAGGTCGCATTTCGATGAAAAATAAGCATGCTTTTCAAATAGCGCAATCCTTCTACAGAATTCCAAGGTATGAAGGCAGCAATGACCGGAATGCAAAGAACATACCAAATATGATAATGGGCTTTAACCGTCATTTGATTGTTTAATAGTTTTTTGATCAGAAGAATGATGACGATAAGGAGGGATACCACGCTTGTACTAGCTACAATCCGCAGCAACATCGTATCCATTATTTTTCACCTTTCTTGTCTCTCATCGATAATATTCTCTTTAATTCCGATATATCTTCATTCGACAACTTATCATTTTCAATAAAATTAACTACCATTGAATTTAACGTGCCGCCGAAAAACTGCTGCAGAAAGGATTTACTTTTCTGCTCAACATATTCATGCTTTTCAACAAGTGAAGAATAAATAAACACGCGGCCCTCTTTTCTTGCCTGCAAAGCCTTTTTCTTCACGAGGCGTGCCAGCATGGTGTGAATGGTATTCGGTTTCCAATCACTCTTATCCGATAATTTCTCCACTACCTCAGGAGTCGAAATCGGCTCAAAATCCCATATCACCTTCATCACTTCAAACTCAGCCTCTGATATTTGCGGAATCTCTTTCATGATTGCCCTCCCATTTTTACAACTGTAGTATTTATTATAGCAAGACGGTCCAAAAACATAAAGAAGCTGCTGACTTTAGTCTATGGTAATTAATCCCCTTTGCATGAGGTGGATCTTTCTGGATCCAGTCACTGCAAATACTCCCCCTAAATTTTTCAGAAGGAGTATTTTTTAACGATGCTATCCGCTTTCCACGCGTTTACTCATCCATATTCATTTAGTAGAATAACGCTCTGCAAGCTTCTCTTTATGTGAGTTGAAGATCTCCTCTAAGGAAATATCATAGTTATTGGCTATAACAATCAAGTTGCCTAATACATCTCCCAGTTCTTCCGTTAATTCCTTCTTGTTTTCTTCCCATGTTCCCGATACTTCGTCAGGCCGATCCCTTCCAATTTCTAAAGCCCTGATCGCTCTTGCTACTTCGCCTGTTTCCTCAGCAAGAAAACCGATTCGAATAAAAATATCTAAATCTGACCAGCCTCTCATTTTGTAATAGTCCCTTACCCATTGTTGAAACTCTGTGACGTTCATTGGATGGTTCCACCTTCCTTTTTCTACTTCAACTAAGTTTACCAAACCATCAATTATTATGTATAATCAGTATCGGTCATTTACATAGGAGGGGATTTCTTGAAAAGAATAGCTGTATTTTGCGGATCAAGTAATGGCGCATCTGAAATTTATATTCAAGGTGCAAAAGCTTTGGGTAAAGAACTTGCCAAACGTGATATTTCGCTCGTATATGGGGGCGCAAGTGTCGGAGTCATGGGTGCTGTTGCGGATGCCGTGTTAGAAGCTGGCGGACATGTCATTGGCGTTATGCCCACCTTCCTTGAAGAAAGGGAAATTTCTCATAAAAACCTGTCAGAGCTTATTGTCGTTGAATCTATGCATGAAAGAAAGGCCAAGATGGCTGAACTTGTAGATGGGTTCATTGCATTGCCCGGCGGTCCAGGAACTTTGGAGGAATTCTTTGAAGTCTTTACATGGGCTCAGTTAGGATTGCATCAGAAGCCGTGCGGAATATTGAATATAAACGATTATTACACACCGCTTATTTCCTTATTTAATCACATGACAGAAGAGCAATTTCTGCAGGAAAAATACCGTTCTATGGCTCTTGTCGATACTGAACCACAAGGTTTATTGGACCAATTCAATACGTATCAACCCCCTTCAGTAAAAACCTATATTACAAAAGCGCAAAGCTGATAAAGGAACAGGATTAGTGACAATCTAATCCTGTTTTTTGTATTCCCTCTCCTTATGAGCAATTTCCTAACAGCGTTAAATCCTTAACCAAATAAGAACATGGGCATATATATATCATTAACGATGTGGCGGGAGGGGAGAAAATGGCCACAAGTATTAACATATATAGTCTCAAAATTAACAGCATCTCGAATAATGGTTCTTTGAATATAGGTGACACTCTGCACAACTCGCATTCGGCAAATTCAAAGTCAACAGGGGTCAACTCCTCTTATGGAGATACGTCTCCGACCACAGCAGGAATGGAAACTGTGTATATTGATCCAGATCTGAATGATCAAGGAGATATCGGAAACCCGGCAAACGTAAACTCCAAACAAATATAGGCGATGCGGGAAACAAAGAGGGAAAGGAGCTTATCCATGCCTTATTTTATTAATATCTTCAATATGAAAACGAATGGGGTCACCCAAAATGGAAATATAGATATTGGCGGAAGCATTCAAAACAGCCATACTGCGAACTCAAAATTCATCGGAGCCAATCTGTCACTGGGAGACCTGTCCCCTTCCACGTCGCTTATGGGCAACAGCAGCTTTGATACTGATGTAAGCGACCAAGACCAAATCATGAACCCTTCTCTTCCTATCGCCAACCAATTTTAATAGACATTAGGGGAGACTCGATATGCTGCCATTCCCATTTTCTAAAGGCGGGCTGCCAAAATGGCTAAGTCAACATTACTTTAATAATGATATACAGAAATTTGTTCATGAGGCGATGAATCAGTCCATTTCCGCCTCTCTCAAAAATGCAAAAATGATGGATCCACTGTATTCCGATACTGAGGATGAAGAACAAATACCTGTAGAGGAAGAAAAACAAACCGAGCAAAAGGAGACCTTTAAGGACTCCTTACAAGCCGTGACTTTTGAAAGCCTTGACCATGTCTATGTAAAAATACTTCTCACTGATAGCAGCCTGTTATCCCAGATAAAAATCTACCATAATTCAAATCAACTCATTCTAGAAGGGGTTCCTGCACGGAAAGATCGGCATGTTATTCCCCTTCCTTCAACAGTGACCATGAAGGACACCGTTTCACAGTACAGTGAACCCTTTTTGCAGATAAAAATGAAAAAGAGAAACGATCCGCAGTTCACAGAAATAGCCGTCCCATCCTTTGAATAAGAGTAAAAATCAAGCGAGGGAAACAAGTATATGGATATTGAAAAGCTAAAAAAGTGGCTGGAAGTGACCCAAGAGTACCAAAACGGGAAGTTCTGGGAAATGGTTTTTGATGAGCATTCCCCCGAGGAAGTGGATCCTGATGTAAAAGAGGAGATCACGAGGGAAGATCCTTCTCTGATGATCTATCCTCAAACAGACATTTATGTAACAGAACAAGAAGTCATTCTTTTAATGGAAATACCAGGTGCCAAGAAAGAGGATATTTTTTTATCCGTTTCAGGAAATAAGCTTACCGTCAGAGGAGTCCTGCACTCCCCTGTTGTAAATGGAGTAGCCTTTCAAAATGAGCGGTTATATGGAGAATTCAGGAGAGAGATTGACCTTCCGGAGCCCGCCAAAAGCAAACAGGTAATGGCTCGTTTTCACCATGGACTGTTAATCGTTTCTTATCCGAGAACGTTTGCGAGGGAAGAAAATATTATTATTCAATGATTACCGATTCTGACCATAAGGTGTGATAAACGGATGTCTTTTAATAGCAGGGATCCCGTTGCCATTTACCAAAGGCTTGATACGTTGGAAAACCAATTTAAAAAAATGAGCATGCTGGATGAGTATATAAAACAAGTCTTGGAATTGGAAAAGCGGCTTGGCCAGTTAAATAACATGCATAACGCCAAAGACTTGGAAAAACGGATGATGCCCATTTATAATGAGGCCTTAAAAACAGCTTTTTCCCCTGTTCAGGAAGCGTTTCAGAAATTATATAAGCGGATGATTTCTTTAGAAAAAAAGATGGAGGAGATTGAAAAATGGGCCGATGAAACAACGGCCGAAATAAACAGCAGAAATGAAGATGCCCGTGTGAAAGATGGCGTTCAGACTGTTCTCTTTCAGGAGATTACTGTCGATAAATTATTTGTTGATAAATATGAACAGGCGAACAATATCGGAACACTTGGAGTCAAGGAACTAAGCGGACAAATGAACATCGGCGCGACGTTTGAAAACAGCTCGAATCCGAGCGAAGAGATATCCGGAGATGCGACGGAAAAGATATCGGGAGAAGCAATGGAAAAGCTGCAGGAGAAAATGAAGAAGTTCCAGAAGATGAAGGAAAAGTATGGGATCGACAATAGTAATGACAATAATGGGGGAGCAGATAGAGGGGTATCTAAGGATTAAGGAGCTTGAAAATGGTATGTCTGCAAACGAAATAAATTAAAAATATCCTTCACCCGTTAAATGGAGTGAAGGTTGTTTTTATTATCGCAAGAATTCTGCGGCCGGCGAAGGGAGCATTGAGCCTTTCTATTTGACCTTCGCGCAGGAACCGGACGGCGAAGGGAACATTGAACCTTTCTATGTGACCTTCGCGCAGGTATCGGCCGATGAAGGTCACATTGGGCCTTTCTATGCGACCTTCGCGCAGGTATCGGCTGATGAAGGTCACATTGGGCCTTTCTATGTGACCTTCGCACAGGAACCGGACGGCGAAGGTCACATTGAACCTTTCTATGTGACCTTCGCGCAGGTATCGGCCGATGAAGGTCACATTGGGCCTTTCTATGTGACCTTCGCGCGGGCACCGGCCCGTGAAGGTCACATTGGGCCTTTCTATGCGACCTTCGCGCAGGTATCGGCTGATGAAGGTCACATTGGGCCTTTCTATGTGACCTTCGCGCAGCACACAGACGGTGAAGGGAACATTGAACCTTTCTATGTGACCTTCGCACAGGCACCCAGCCCATTAAGGGCACATAAAACCCTCCTATGTCACCATTTCCCACACACCCGGCCATCAAGAGGTTTCCATCACGTCCTCCTTTTATCTGTACTGCAGTGCTTCCTGCAAATCGCCAATCTCTTTTTGAAGCTGTGAAAAACCTGGAATGTCGGGAATACGCCGTTTCTTCGGCTGCTCCATTCTCTTCGCTGATTTTGCCATCATTTCAAAAACAAGAAGCAATTGAGCTAAATCCTCATCATTAAGGATCGGCCGCTTTTGCTTTTTTGAAGCAGATTCCAATAAATAGCCTAATTGCTCAATCGAAAAAATAACCGGCCATACTTGCGCCAATGTTTTTTCATCGCGTGGAATTTCCCCTAAGGCGGATTGGTAAACAAGGCTCATATTCTTTACATTTGTGCGCATTTTTTTCAATTCACTACTGCCTTCTATATCGTCACTATCCTTGGGGCCGGAAAATAGCAGCATCAGCAATTGCGCCTCGCTTCGGATCGTTTTTGTCAGCAAATGCGGGATGCGGCTGGATGCTGACCTTCTGCCGAAAACGAAAATACCGATGAGACCGATGATAGACCCGATAAGAATATCTGTAATTCTTGCAGTCGCATAAAAGCGCAAGTCAAAGATTTGAGAGGTGTTTTCGGCCATGAATATGGCATTGGGTGTAATGAAGCAGACAGCAATGGCATAATTCCTCGGGATAAATAGCTCCGTCAAAAACGTAAGGATCAAAATGACCAATACGACCAACATTCCACTTGGATGAGTGGAAAGAATGAGAGCGGCGATTAAGACACCGACAATGGTTCCGAGTGACCGCTGAACGGCACGGTGAAACGTAGTAAGAATAGTGGAACCTAACATTACAGCCCCGCATGACAACACAATCCAAAAGGACCGATCAAATTCAAAAGAAAAAGCGATAACGGAGGCAATGAACAGGATAAAGCCATAGCGAATCGCTGAAATGAAGACAATCGAATTTTTATGAAAGCTGCCGGTCAACGTCTCCTTCACCGAAGGCTTTGAAATATGAATTTCTTCCCTTGCCCGATCGTCAACTCTATTTGCAATATGCGTGACTTCTTTTAATCTTTTTTCCAGACGATGTGCTGTTTTATTTTCAATTACTAGCTCAACCTGTTCATTCTTTGGTTTGCCGATCTTATCTGCCAATGTCCGGATGTGTTGTGCAATGGCGGATAGAGGCTCGGAATCATGTGTGCCATAGGATTCGGTGATGTCCTCATACATCAAATGGGCTTGTTCATATAAATAGTAGAGCCTTTTATACTCCAACGAGCTTTTCCAGTGTATATGAGCTCTAGACAGCGTATCGCCCGCATCTTTAAGCGTTTGAAGGGTCACTTGTCTTCTTTTATTGAAATCCGCAATACCTGTCGCCTCGAGCATAGACGCCAATTCCAAATATACACGCTTGATCGCGTTTCTTTCTGAACGATGGGGATTTAAAAACCAGCCGGCCATTGCAAGTATCCATGCGAAAGCTCCGCCTAATAATGTCAGGCCTGCTCGTACCGGTGCAAGTGAAGGATCAATCGGCATAGCAGAAGTCATGCTAAAGACCAATAAGAAGAAGAGAGCTGCCGGCCCCGGTATTTTCAAGGCTCCGAATAGAAAGGTAACGAGAAAACCAATGAAACCAGCCATTAGCGAGAAGAGAAGCGGAAAAGGCGCAAGCAAAGTTCCAAGGCCGATAGAGAGGGATAGACCGATCATGACGAAAAAGAGTTTCTTCGCACGCTCCGCATACGGTTCATTAAACATATAGAGGTAGGTAAAGCCGCCAATCCCAGCTGCTAGGCCGGAGCGCAGGTCGCCAAGCATAAAGCCGACCCCTGCCGGAAATGCCGAACTGATCCCGGCAAAAATCGCTTTATTCCATGGCAAAGGCGTTTTTTTAATTTCAAATGCTTGACTCAATAGCTTTATAAAGGAGGAATCCTTAAAGGAATGAATCGTTTTTTCATGTTTGTTTTTATTGCTCATTGTACCAAAACACCCTTCTAATAATGGATGGCATGTTGTTATTGCACACATGCGCTTCCATGCCCAACGAAAAAGCAACTGGACCCTGTTTGGTTGTATTCTTCGCAAACTCGATCGAATTCAAACCTCGCAACAAGGGTCCAGTATGTAAGTAATGATTATAGGCAACAAGGCAACAGCTTCTTCAAACAGCTGCTATCTCTCGACCGCCTTCTCAGTTCTGTTGGATGACGGTCTGAACGTCCACTATTTTCTCATCGATCCACTATTACCATAACGCTGCCCGCCAGGACAAAACAACTAAACGACATGTTACACTTCTTCTGTGTGTGTAATTTTCAAGCCCCGCTGCAACGTATTGCCGATTGTGCAGGCTCTTTCCGCCGATTTGATCAGCTTCTGTTTGTACTGATCGGAGAAGTGGTCTGGAAGTTCCACTTTGACCACACATTCCTCAAAGCGCGAAGGGCTGCCTTCAGCCTTGATTGCACGGACGTCTACCGAAAACGGATCATCCTCTTTCAGTACGATTCCATCACGTTCGAGCATTTTATTAATAACAATGGTGATGCAAAGTCCTAAAGATGCTTCCAGCAATTCTTTTGGATTGAGCCCGGCAGAATTCGCTGTAAAACTCGCTTCCACCTGGTAACCCGCTTCATTATACACACCGTAACTTCCATTTTTTCTTTGAATATTTGCCATTGCGCATTCTCCTATTCAGTTTTTGAATATAAATGACATGAAACAAAATGACCCTTTTCTACTTCCATCCGTTCAGGGACCACTTTTTTACATACATCCATTACGAAGGGGCATCTTGTATGGAACATACAGCCGCTTGGCGGGTTTAAAGGCGATGGGATATCACCTGTCAGAACGATGCGTTCCCGTTTTTGATTGACTTTCGGCTGCGGAACAGCTGAAAACAATCCTTTCGTATACGGATGCAGCGGTGATGCAAATAACTGATCGGTGCTCGCTTCTTCCACTATCTGTCCCAAATACATCACCCCGATCCGGTCAGAAATATGCCGGACAACACTGATATCATGGGTAATGAATAAATAAGACAGATTCATTTCCTCTTGCAGTTCCTCTAAAAGATTCAACACCTGTGATTGAATCGAAACATCAAGGGCAGAGACCGGTTCGTCGCAGATGATTACTTTTGGATTCACGACGAGTGCCCTGGCGATGCCGATACGCTGTCTTTGACCGCCGGAAAATTCATGTGGATACCGGTAATAATGCTCGGCCCCCAGCCCCACTCGATTTAAAATATCAAATACGCGTTCCCTGCGCTCCACTTTATTGCCAATCGAATGAATATCAAGGGGCTCTTCTAAAATCTGTCCAATCCGCTTTCTCGGGTTAAGAGAAGAATACGGATCCTGGAATACCATTTGCAAATCCTTCCGAGCCTTGCGCATGTCCTGCTTTGAATGGCCGGCAAGATCCTGGCCTTGATACAAAATTCTCCCGTCAGTAGGTTCCAGCAAGCGTAAAATCGTTCGGCCTGTCGTACTTTTTCCTGAACCGGATTCCCCTACAAGTCCATATGTTTTTCCTTCGTAAAGATTCAAAGATACATCATTTACGGCTTTTACTTCCCCTTTCAGACCGCCTAAACGTCCAAATTGGCCGGTAACCGGGAAGTATTTTTTTATATGTTCTACTTGGAGGAGCGGCTGCTGTTCATCCATTGATCGAGACATCCTTTTCCTCCTCCTCTTCCATGATTTCTTTGTAATGCCAGCATCTGACCTTCTGTGTTTCACTATGAGTGATTAATTCTGGTGCTTTTTCAATGCACAGCTCAGTTGCAAATGGACAGCGGCTGGCAAACCTGCAACCTTTCGGCACATTATCCAGTGATGGAACCGTCCCTTTGATCACATGGAGCTTTTGCGAACGATCCCCGTCCAATTGCGGAATCGACTTCATCAAACTTTTTGTATATGGATGAAGCGGTTTTGTAAAAAGGTTTTTTGTATCGGTTTCTTCTACCACCTGACCAAGATACATCACGATTACGCGCGTGCATAATTCAGCTACAACACCAAGGTCATGGGTGATGAAAATGACCCCCATGTTTGTTTGGTTTTTCAGATCACGGATCAACTCTAAAACCTGCGCCTGTATCGTCACGTCTAATGCTGTTGTCGGTTCATCTGCTATTAACAATTTTGGCTGGCATGCGAGCGCCATCGCAATCATGGCACGCTGCTGCATCCCGCCGGATAATTGGTGGGGGTAATCGTTCACCCGTTTCTCCGGAGCAGGAATTCCCGTTAGACGCAGCAAATCTACCACTTTCTCTTTCGCTTCCTTTTTTGACGTCTTCTGATGCAGCAAAATCGCTTCTTGGATTTGGTCGCCAATCGTATATAACGGATTGAGCGAACTGAGGGGATCCTGGAATATCATCGAGATTTCGTTACCGCGAATTTTTTGCATTTGCTTCTTTGATAACTTCAGCAGATTTTCTCCATTAAATAGGACTTCCCCGTCATAAGAAGCTGTATATTTTTCATCAAACAATCGCATAACCGATTGGGACATGACACTTTTCCCACAACCAGATTCGCCGACTACACCAAGGATTTCCCCTTCGTGTACTTGGAAGCTGACCCCATCGACAGCTGTTACCTGCCCCCGGCTTGTGCGAAAATGAGTTTTTAAATCTTTTACTTCAAGAAGAGGTTGCTTCTTCATATTTGTCCCTCCCTTTTTCGATACGACCTATCGTTTTTTAGATGAATGCGGATCTAGAAAGTCACGCAGCCCATCGCCAAGCAGGTTTAAGCCAAGTACGGACACTACGATAATAAGCCCAGGGTACACAACCATCCACCATGCTTTGAAAATAACCAATTTACCGGCCTGCAGTATATTTCCCCAGCTTGGGTCCGGGGCCGGAATGCCCGCACCAAGGAAGCTCAGTGCTGCTTCTGAAATAATCGCTTCCGCAAATACAAAGGTGGCCTGAACGATTAATGGCGACAGCGTATTCGGTGCAATATGCCCCCAAATAATCCGGAAATTACTGGCTCCCTGTGCCTTCATCGCTTCAATATACGTCTGCTCGCGGACAACAAGTGCCGAAGACCGGACAATCCGGGCAATATTTGGCGTAAAGACAATACTTAATGCAATGATCACATTTGAAGCCGATGGCCCCAATGCGGCCATTAAAGCGATCGCGAGCAAAATTCCAGGAATCGACATGAGCCCATCACATATTCTCATTAAAATATGATCCAGCACCTTATAGTAACTTGCATAAAGGCCGATCATCATCCCTATTAATGAGGAAATCACCGTAACAGCAAGGCCAATTCCCATTGAAACACGTGCCCCGTAAACAATCCTTGTGAATAAATCCCGGCCGAACTCATCCGTTCCTAGTAAGTGTGTAGAACTCGGCGCTAGCAATCGTTCCGACACAACCATCTTATTCGGGTCATAGGACATTAAAAATGGCCCAATAAACGCGATGAAAATCAACAAGATGAAAATGACGCTGCCAAAAACCAATAGTTTATTCGACAGGAATCGTTTGAACGTTAATAATCGTTGCTCTCTTTTAAGGTTTGTTTTGATCTTTTCATACTCATTTAAGTTTTGGATTGCAGCCATTGCCAATCTCCTCTCTATTTCCGCTCTAATCTCACACGAGGATCGATAATTCCGTACATTAAGTCAACCAGCAGATTGATCATGACATAAATAATAGAAACAAATAGAACCACACCTTGGATAACCGCAAAATCTCTTCGTTCAATAGAATTGATAATCAACTGTCCGAGACCCGGAATGTTAAATATCGTTTCAACCACGACTGCACCGGTCACCAATGTCGCAAATGACTGGCCAACAACGGTTAATATTGGCAGGGACGCATTCCGAAAAGCATGCTTCAGGATGACTTTAAATTCTTTCACGCCTTTGGATCGCGCTGTTTTAATATAGTTCATATTTAAAACTTCCAGCATGGAGGAACGCGTCATTCTCGCAACAAGAGCTGCCTGGATCGCTCCTAGGGAAATCGCCGGCAAAATCAAATATTTAAAGTGCTCCAGTACTCCTGAACTGAGCGGTTTGTAACCGGCGACTGGCAGCCAGTTCAGCTTTACACTAAAAAAGAGCATGAGCAGCAAACTAAGCAAGAAACTCGGGATTGCCATTCCGACTAATGAGGCGGCCATTAGTGTTTGGTCGGTTAGTGAACCCCTGCGATAAGCGGCATAAATCCCGATTGGAATCGCAAGGATCAGAGCAACGATTTCAGCCAGGATCGCAAGTGAAAGTGTTGGTGATAGATGACTGAGTATCGCTTCCGTCACCGGTTCATTCATGAAGTACGACCTTCCTAAGTCACCTTGAAAGATGCCCGCCATCCAATTGATGTATTGCTCATGGATCGGAAGGTTAAATCCCATTTGTTCATTTAATTCTTCAATCTGTTCTGCTGTCGCTTCCATTCCTAAAATAGAAGAAGCCGGATCCCCTGGTGTTAAGTGGACAATTAAAAATATCGCGAGTGACACGACAAATAATACCGGCACTAAAGACAAAATTCTTTTGACAATATAGCCGACCAAGAAGCCCCCTCCTTTTTTACATAAAGTCATAGTCAACTAGGACAAGCGTATCCCCTGCTTATATAAAACAGGAAACCTCCATTGTTGAAATAACAATGGAGGATCATGCATCCCAGTTCATACCTTCGCTTTGCTTTTCGATTTCCCTATTATTTTTCTACTTTTGTGTTCCAAATGATAGGGTAGTCAAGGATCGTAAAGTCTTCCAGTTTATCAGATGTAGCCAATAGGCTGCTGTACTGGCCAATGACCGTAGATGGCAGATATTCATATAAATAGCCTTGCAATTCATCCCAATGCTTGCTTGCTTCCTCATCCGTTTTGGCTTCGCGGATTTTTCCGACTAGCTCTGTAACCTTCGGATCTTCCATTCCTGCCCAATCTTTTGTTAAAGCAAGTAATTGCGGTGGTGTTAGAGGATATCCATTGCTTGTAATGAATATATCCCATTGGCTATTATCATTTTTCTTTTCTAGGAAAGTTGGAAAATCGAAGTTTTCTACTTTCACTTTCATTCCTAATTCTTTTAACTGGTCTTGAACAACAAGTGTCGCTGAATACATTTCGTTATAGTCACTTGTTGTAAGCAGCGTAATTTCTTCTCCATTATAACCTGCTTCTTTTAGCAGCTTTTTGGCCTTTTCTACATCGCCTGCGTTGTACTTATCTTTTCCATTATTAGTTGCCCATTGTTTTTGGTCAGGGTTCATGTATCCAGCGCCCAAAGAATATAACTCTTTGTTGGCAAAAGCACCTAACATGACATCATCCATTTTCAATCCCGTTTGAATTGCTTCGCGCAGCTTCACATCTGCCAGAGGTCCTTCAACCGTGTTGTAGAAAAGGGTTAACGTTCCGCCCTTGACTGTATGAAGCTTCACATTATTGGCTGATTCGAGTTGCTCATAGTTTTCAATTGGTATACTATTCGCGAGATCATATTCCCCGGTTTGAATGCCGGCAATTCTTGTGGAAGGATCCGAAACAAAATGATAGTACACGTCTTTAATGAACGCCTCTTTCTTTCCGGCCACGCCGCTTGGCTTTTCATCAAGGGCTTGGTAATCATCATTTTTAACTAGATGAATGTATTGGTCTTGCTTCCACTCGTTAAATTTATATGGACCTGTTCCGACATATTCTTTCACTCCTTCAGCAGGAGCGGATTCGATAATCTCTTTTGGCATGATGGCCGGGAACTGTGATTGGGCCGCCATCATGATCAACACATCAGAATAATTTTTTGGCAATGTTAATACAACCGTATTCTCATCCTGAACTTCAAACTTCGCGTCTTTTAATAGCACTTTTGCTTTTGGCGACTTTTCCAGCCAGCGATTCATCGACGCCTCAACGTCTTCCGCCGTCATGACTTCCCCATTATGGAAGGTAACCCCTTCTCTTAAATGGAATGTATACGTCTTTCCGTCATCACTCGTATCAATCGATTTGGCCAGCATTGGCACTGGCTCATAATCTTCATTTAATGTCACGAGCGTCTCAAATATATTTCGTGAAATATCCAAGGCTACTTGTGATACAGTTGTCGCCGAATCCAAAGTTGGCGGCTGTGCCGTCATCGCGATATCAACTTTTTCTTCATATTCTTTTTTAGCAGACTTCCCTGCATCGTTTCCGTCTGAATTGCCTGATTTGCTGCTGCAGCCGGCAATAACAAGGACTGCCATCATGACAAAAATCAGCAAACTCAAATGTTTCTTCATTCTTGCTCCCCCTCTGGTGAACTATGTATATTTTATCTTATTGCTACATTCATAAAAGCTAGTTAATTTAATCCCTACTTTCTCAATTGGTTTTATGGGACAAGAAAAATCATATGTGATTTTTCTATTCTTGTCAATGAATACAATTACTTTTCTCCTATATTGAATACTCGGGCTTTCGACAAAATGTGATAGAAAACTAACCCCGGTTAGAAATGGCTTGGTGTTAATATTGATATATGAAATCTCAGTAAGGAAAATGTAGGGGGAATTTTTTTGAAAACGGGTATTCTCTTGTACGACCATTTCAGCGAATATGAACTATCCGTTGCTTTATCCGTTTTAAGGCAAGGCACTCAAGAAATCGTGACAATTGGTCTAAGTGACGATCAGGTAGCAGGAGAGGCGGGATTAACATGTGTCCCGGATTCAATAATTGATAACATCGATGTGAATGAATTAAATTGCCTTGTGCTTCCCGGCTGTGATGTTATGGCCACTTAAAAGATGAAGCACGCCTCTTCTCCTTTATTCGCCAGGTTGAGAAACAAAATTCGGTTGTAGCCGCCATTTCGAGTGCCCCTTTTTTACTGGCAAAGGCAGGAGCACTTGACAATCACCGGTTTACAGTCGGTTTTACCCGGGAGCAGCGTGATTTCATCGGGATATTCAATGAAACAAATTACAAAGATTCACCGTGGGTCATAGACGGAAAGATCCTGACTGCAAAAGGACCATTCTTCAGAGACTTTGGGATACAGCTCGGCAAAATGCTCGGATTGGAGTTTGATTCGGGTTGGTACCAGTAACATGGGCCGCTCCTTATCTTAAGCATGCACATAGCCATTTCTAGTCGATTGTTGCATATACAAAAGAGGGGCTGTCACAGAAAATCAGGTTCTTCACTGACTTTCTGGACATCCCCTAAATGTATTTTTTCCATTTAGTGCGACGAAATCGGGGCCCGGTTCGATTTGCTTCTGGCTACGATTGTTCGCTGTAATACGATAAACAATAACAGCAGGGCTCCGATGGCAATCTTTGTCCACCAAGAACTTAACGTTCCTTCGAACACGATCACTGTTTGAATGATACCTAGAATCAACACCCCGACAACGCTCCCTGCTACATACCCTACTCCTATTGTCAGCAAAGTGCCGCCGATTACAACAGCTGCAATCGTATCAAGCTCCAATCCATTTGCATGAAGCCCATACCCAGATAACATGTAAAATGTGAAAATCAAACCAGCGAGGGATGAGCAGAACCCGCTGATTGTATAGATCATAATCTTCGTCTTCCCGACCGGCAATCCCATTAATAAAGCAGATTGTTCACTTCCTCCCAACGCATAAACATTGCGGCCGAACTTTGTGTAGTGGGCGATAAAAATCGCTGCCATGACCACTGCGAGCGCGATGATGGCACTGCTGGAAATAAAATTCCCTCCCCCTAAAGGGATGCGGGTGCTGGCCATGAAATTAAAAAATGGATGATTGATCGTAATGGATTCCACACTAATGAGATAGCAAAGTCCTCGCGCAAGGAACATGCCTGCAAGTGTGACGATAAATGGCTGCAGCTGAAAGTAATGAATGAGACAACCCATACATAAGCCGAGTACTGTGCCGATAGTTAAACTAATCGGGATCACAAGAAACGGAGAAAGTTCCGCATTCATTGTTAAACTGGCTGCCACCATACTTGTTAACGCAATGACTGAACCGACAGAAAGATCAATGCCTCCGGATAAAATAACAAATGTCATTCCTACGGCTACAACAATTAAGAATGCATTATCGATAAATAAGTTTAAAAAAACCTGCATGGTGAAAAAACCTGTATATCGAAATGAGCCAAAGAGAAACATCAAAACGAATAAGCCGATCGTGGCTGTCAGCGGAAGATGTTTAGAATCTGCGTGCAGTTTTTTTATCATAAGGATACACCCTCGCTTTTCCTGACGGTCCTTTTCGCTGCAAATCCGCCAAACACCTTGCTTCTAAACTCAGGTGATTGTAAGAGACAAACGATTAATACAACGACCGCTTTCACGATCAGGTTGATTTCCGGTGCAATGCCGATCGAATAAATCGTCGTTGTTAAGCTTTGAATGATCAAAGCGCCAATTACTGTCCCCATTAAGTAAAATCTGCCGCCGTTCAGTGAAGTGCCTCCTATCACTACGGCTAAAATGGCATCCAGTTCATACCAGAGGCCGGCATTGTTTCCATCCGCACTGGCCACATTGGAACTTAAGATCAATCCGCCGATCCCTGCGCATAAACCGGAAAAAGTATATACCATCAGGACAATATTTTTTGAATTGATTCCCGAAAGGCGGCTTGCTTCCGGATTGATTCCGACTGACTCAATAAACAATCCCATTGCTGTTTTTCTCGTTAAAAAGGCTGCAATTGCCAACACCACTGCCACAATAAAAATCGATAGTGGCAATTTAAAGAGATGCCCGCCGCCGATAAACGTATAAGGATTATAATAAACCGTCATAATTTGCCCATCTGTGATCAATTGCGCGACACCTCGTCCGGCAACCATTAAGATTAAGGTTGCCACAATCGGCTGAATGCCAATTCTGGAAACGAGCAGACCATTCCAAAGACCCGCTAAAACAGAAACCCCAACAATAGAAGCAATTGCGATCCAGAGCGGGCCTAAACCATCGCCGCTCGCTCCGCTGACCGTCATCGCGCCAACCGCGCCGGCCATCGCAATGACTGAACCGACCCCCAGGTCAATTCCTTTTGTCGCGATCACAAGCGTCATGCCGATCGAAACAAGTAATAACGGAGCCCCCCGGTTCAATATATCGATGAGACTGCCTGTTAAATAGCCATTTTTCACTTCCACGGAAAAGAAGCTTTTATCAAAGAAAAGATTGATCAATAAAATCATCATCAGGACGACAATCGGCCAAAACAATTTCGATTTCATTGTGTCATCCCTCCAGCCATGGACTTCATTATGTCCGTTTGTGTAATCTGCCCATAGTTCTCAAGCTCTTCCACCTTTTGCCGGTCCCGCAACACCAAAATTTTTTGGCATGTCCGAAGCACCTCTTCAATTTCTGAAGAAACGAATAAAATAGATTTCCCCTCTTTGCTCAATGTAATCATCAGTTTTTGTATTTCTGCCTTTGCCCCGACATCGATTCCTCTTGTCGGCTCATCCAAAATCAGGAAATCAGGGTTGGTAATCAACCACCTTGCCAGCAATACCTTCTGTTGATTGCCGCCGCTTAAATTTTTTATATACTGCTCAGGGTTAGGCGGATTAATATTCAATAATTTGATATATTCATCGGCAATTTCAACCTGGCGCTTCTTCGGAATATACCGAAACCAGCCCTTTGTACCTTGCAGGGCTAAAATCATATTTTCCCGGATGGTTAAGTCACCTATGATTCCCTCTGTTTTTCGGTTTTCTGAACAAAAGGCGATACCATTTTCAATCGCTTGTTCAGGATTGGCAAGGTTTGTCTTTTTGCCCTTAATCATGATTTCACCTGAATCTGCCTTATCTGCACCAAACAATAATCTGGCTAATTCTGTTCTTCCAGACCCGAGGAGCCCAGCGAGACCGACGATTTCACCTTCATGTATATCGAAATCAAAAGGCGCTATTTTCCCCTTTTTCGATAGATTGCTGCCTTGCAGGAATAGGCTTTTGCTATTGATCTCAGCGCTGCTTTCTCCCACATTGTTTTCCAGCTCATTCAGTTCTTTGCCTATCATCTTTGATACTAAATCAAGCCTGTTTATTTCCTTTGTCTTGTACTCACCAATCCACATCCCATTTCGCAAAACCGTTAACCGGTCCGTTATTTCATAAATTTGTTCAAGAAAATGACTGACAAAAACAATTGCCAGGCCCTCTTTCTTCAAATTGCGGATAACCTGAAATAATTGCTTCACCTCATTTTGGTCAAGACTTGATGTCGGCTCATCCAATATGAGCACTTTTGCAGATACTTGAAGAGAACGGGCAATCGATATCATTTGTTGGATGGCGACAGAGTAAGTTGAAAGCTGTTTCGTGACATCAATCTCCATGTTTAACCGTGTTTTCAGCAACTCCTTTGCCTGGCGGGTCATTTCCTTCCAATGGAGCCGACCCCTTTTTTTAATTTCCCGGCCGATGAATATGATCTCAACGACCGATAGATTCGGGCATAAATTTACTTCTTGATAAACGGTGCTGATCCCTAAATTTTGTGCTTCCAAAGGACTCGCAACTTGGATCGGTTTTCCTTCCAACGTAACAGAGCCTCTATCAAATGCGTAGACACCGGTTAAAACCTTAATTAACGTTGACTTCCCTGCCCCATTTTCTCCCATTAAAGCGTGTACCTCACCCGGATATAGCTTTAACTGGACATCTGACAAGGCTTTCACTCCCGGGAACTCCTTTGTTATTCCTTCCATCAGTACGATAGGATCTTTTCCCTCCATGCCGTTGCCTCCTGACCGCTATGTTAAAGCCACTAGTAATAGTAGAATACTACTACCCCTAGCGGCTTCTTTGTTTGCTAATTTACTCTCTGTTTAATACTCGCGGGTTGGGAGAAGTTCTTTCGCTTGATCCATCGTGTACATGCTTTCTTCTACAGAAACACGCTTTGGAATTTCTTCTCCGGCAAAATACGCTTCAATTAAATCAACCATTTGCGGACCAAATAGCGGATTACACTCAATTGTGACGTTCATCTTCCCTGCAGCCATTGCCTCAAATGCCCCTTTAACAGCATCTACGCCAATAATTGTAATATCCTCGCCAGGCTTTAACCCGTACTCCTCAATGGCTTGAATTGCTCCGATCGCCATATCATCGTTATGGGCGTACAACACATCAATATTATCGCCATCAGATTTCAAGAACGCTTCCATCACTTCTTTCCCTTTTGCACGTGTGAAGTCTCCCGTTTGCGACTTAATAACTTTAAATTTATCATGACCCTTAATCACTTCTTCAAATCCTTTTTTACGGTCGTTCGCTGGTGCAGAACCAACTGTTCCTTGAAGTTCAACAATATTGATATCTCCAGCTTCTTCAGCCATTTCCTCAACCAGCCAATTTCCAGCTTTTTTTCCTTCATCAACAAAGTCTGAGCCTAGAAACGTGACCCAGAGCGAGTCATCATCAATATCAACCGATCTGTCAGAAAGGAAGACGGGAATGCCCGCGTCCTTCGCTTCCTTCAGGACTGTTTCAAATCCTGTTTCCACAACTGGAGAGAAGACGATTGCGTCAACCTTTTGTGCGATAAACGATCGGATGGCCTTAATCTGATTTTCCTGTTTTTGCTGGGCATCCGAGAACTTCAGCTCATGGCCGGCATCTTTGATGGCATTCTGCATCGATTTTGTATTCGCGGTTCTCCACTCACTTTCAGCACCGACCTGTGAAAATCCGATGACCAGCTTACCGCCAGACTTGGAATCTCCTGAACCATTCTCAGAACCTTTGTCCCCTGAACTGCCTTTAGAATCCGATCCTCCCCCGGTCCCCGATGAACTGCAAGCTGATAAAAAGAGCATAAAAGCCACCATCAGAAGTAAAAATATATTTCCTTTTAACAGTTTCCTCATTCTTTTACCCCCTTTTTTCCATTCAAAAGTTAATTTGAATTTGTATAGCCTAATTATAAAGCGTTTACATAAGGAGGTGAATAGATTGATTTTTGAAAAAGTTGCACAATTATTCGGTCGCCACGAACAATATTGTAAGATTTTTTGAAAGGGTGTAATTACTTCAGTCCCACATATAACATGATCTATAGTAATATAGATTCAAGAAGTGGGAGTTATAGAATGACAGGACATCCAAAATTAGCTAACCTTTCATTGCGGAAAAAATTGATCCTCGTATTTATGACCATTCTTTTATTGCTCGCAGCAATAAACTGCGTACAAATTTACCTCTTCCTTGGATATGTCCGGCAATATAATGCCATGATGGAAACCATTACGTTAACGAATTCAATCAATGGGATCCTTAAGCAAAAACTCGATGAGGAAATCAGGGATATTGCTTATGGAAAGGTCCTTTTTGAAAATGGCACTCAATATGATCTGCTCAATAATATGGTTAAAAACCTGGATGCCCTTGAAAAGGATGATAAGAAAAGACAGTTTACGAAGGAAATTTCTGAGGTTCGTCAAACGGTAACAACAACGAATGAGTACATTGACAAATTGGGCGAGCAAATTCAAGGAAATGTCGCGGCCGATTCGCGAAATATCACCTATGAGTACATTACCATTCTTACAGACCTCATTGATGAAAAAGTCCAAGCCCTTCTGCAAAAAACTCTTGTGGCAAAAAGCCAATCAAAAAATCTGATTAGTGAAAATTTAAAGAGGGACATCACCATATACATTTGCTCCTTTATCGCACTAATCGTGATTTCTTTATTATTCGCCATATTTATATCCGGCAGTTTTGTTAAACCGATTCGTAAATTAGGGCAACAGACAAATGAAATTGCGAAAGGAAACTTAACAATCGGAGCGATTGAAAATCCTGCCCAAAATGAAATAGGTGAACTCTGCCGTTCCTATAATCGAATGTTTCAAAACCTGAAGGACATTATTATAAATGTAAGAAACACAAATGATTTAGTTGTTTTAACATCAAAGGATATCCATCAAAGTATACTGGAGAACCAGCAAGCTGGAGAGGAAGTGGCAGTGGCGACTCAAACCATTTCCATCAATCTGCAAAATCAAGATCTCGTCATCCAACAATCCGTTTCAACATTTGAACACCTGCTTTTAAAGTTTAATGAAGCATTGGAAAAGTTGAATAAGATCAGCCATCACTCCAATGAGACCACTCTTATTATTGCAGAACTCAACAGAGAGCTCTCCAACTTCACATCCCACCACGAGAAAATAAACCGAACCAGCCAAAAAGTGGACGGCGCAGCAGATGATATTCAAAAATTATCGAAAGAAATGCATGGTTATATAAGCTTAAGTAAGCTGGCTGCCCGTGAACTCCGTATCTTGGCTCTTACACTCATAACTGAAATTCCCAAGGAGCTCGCAAATGAAAAAGTGGAGAGCGCCCTCTCCCGCATAAAAGAAGTTTCCGATGAGATGGAAAAGAGTTCACATGACTCCGACAGCCGCAGAAACGGGATCCTGCGGCTAACTGCCTCAATCAGAAAACAAAATGCCGGGATCCTTAAAGAAAGTCAACTTAGCAGAAGAAGAGCGGATGAAGTAATAACCAATAACTTACTGCCGCTTCAATCCATTCACCACAGACAGCAATACAAAATGGACAGCATTAATCAGGACATGCACGAGGCTTTTGACCAAATGCTGACTGTTCAGCAAATCGTCTCAAACATTGAGCAGAATTCCCAAATTATTAGTTCAGAAGTGGCCAGAATCGCAGCAATGGGGGAGGAACAACTGACAACCTTTGAGGAAGTATCCGATGCCTCCTATAAACTCGTAAATCGGATTCAAGAAATGAAAAATAGCATCCGGCAATTTACATTATAGCTATACTGCCATTCAATATTAAATCATTGACAGGTCGGATAAAAATGACACGCAAAAGTCAGGTCCTATCAAGTATACAGGCAAAACTATTTATGATGTTTCTCTTATTAATCGTTGCACCCCTCATTCTAATTGGTGTCATCGCTTTTCAAAAAGCATCTGATATGCTGGCTCAAAAGTCTTTTTCGCTGGAACAAATCCAAATCGCAAGGTTGCGCGTGGAGTTTGATGATGTTATCCAAGATATTAAGAGATTTGCTGAAGTTGGCAAAAAAGATAGCACAGTCCAATTTCTCATCGACAATCAAAATACAGCGGAGGAAGCTGAGAAGATTCTCGAAATGATCACCCTTTTCCGGGAGAGCTATCCATATAGTGACAGTATCATGAGCATTAAAATCATCGACTTTGACGGTAAAGCCGTGAGTGAGAATCGAGGAGTGCATCAAATAGTTAAAGGGTTGCTCGCTGAACCGCCTTTTGTCCAGATCGTTGATCAACCAACCAAAACAGTGATAGAACCGGTCTATAAAAATAGCAATCCGGCACTTTCACTGACAAGTGCTATCACTTTGAATGATTCCAAAGAAGTCATCGGGTTCATCAATATTGTAGTGAAAGCTGCAATTTTTAAGGATATTCTCCGAAAAGATTCATTGAGAACAACAGGGACTATACAAATCGAATCTGAAACCGGCAGTATATTGTTTTCGACTCCACAAATGATGAAGACACTGGCAATCCAGGATAAATATCCAATCGGGGCTGACCGTTCCGGTTATTTTACAGAGGATGCAACCTTTTATGCTTTTGATACATCACCAGTGACGGGCTGGACTTTTATTCGCCATAAACCAGTATCAGAAGTGACAAAGGAGATAGCGGAAATCAGAAGACTGACCGTCCTGGCTATTTCCTCCCTTTTACTATTGGCCATTGGGTTATACGTCTTTATTTCCTCAAGGCTTGTTCGTCCGCTGCGGGTTTTAAACGAAAAGATGGAGCAGGTTTCACAAGGAAACCTTGATGCAAAATTCGGCAACAGAGGGGTCAATGAGATTGCGGATGTTGGCGACAACTTTAACCGGATGGTTTTAAAAATGCGGACTATGCTTACCCAAAGTGTCAATGAACAAAAGCAGCTAAAAATTGCTGAACTTCGTACAATGCAGGCACAAATTAATCCGCATTTCTTGTATAACACATTGGAAACTATTATTTGGCTGGCTGAAGCGAGGAAGAGCCAGCAAATCATAAAAATCACGAAGGCATTGTCCCATTTTTTTAGAATTTCGTTAAGCAAAGGAAAAGATGTTATTCCATTAAAAGATGAGCTCGAGCATATTCAAAATTACCTAATGATCCAGAAGATAAGGTATCAGGATATTTTAGATGTGTCCTTTCACTTGAATGAAGATATTTTAAAATTTGAAATCATAAAGTTAACCCTTCAGCCACTTGTTGAAAATGCCATTTACCACGGCATAAAAAATAAGCACGGCAAGGGATTTGTTCGGATTAAAGGGGATTTTTCCCCTGAAGGGTATATTTCGATTGATGTAATCGATAACGGGATCGGAATGACAGAAGACAAGTTGGAAACAATTAAAAACGCATTATCCCAAGGGATGCCCCTGCCTGATCAGAACCAAGGCGGATTTGGAATGTTGAATGTTCATCAGCGAATCCGGCTGCACTACGGGGAGCCCTTCGGTTTAACCATCAATAGCTGGTATGGCTCCGGCACACGTGTTAGCTTGATTATCCCGGCAGAAAGGAGAATCAAATGAAAAAGGTATTTTTGGTTGATGATGAAAATGCCATCCGTCAAGGAATCGGGACATGCATCGATTGGAATCAAGAAGGTTTTATCTACTGCGGGGATGCCCCTGATGGGGAAATGGCCCTGCCGTTAATTGAAAAACATCAGCCGGATATTGTCATCACCGATATCAGGATGCCTTTTATGGACGGACTGGAACTAAGCAGGGTTCTTCGGGATAAGATGCCTTCCATGAAAATAATCATCCTGAGCGGTCATGATGAGTTTGAATATGCCCGGGAAGCGATGCGCATCGGGATTACCGAATACTGCCTCAAACCCGTCAGCTCGGACGATTTACTTGAGCTGCTCATAAAGGTTTCCGCCAAAATCGATGAGGAGGAAAGGAACCATAAAAGAATAAATGATCTGGCCAATCAAAATACGTTAAGAAATAAATTCCTGTATGAACTCTGCGAAGGTTCCTTTACTTCCTCAGAGGCAATAAAGGAGGCTTCGCGTTTACAGCTTAACTTGATCTCAAGTTTTTACTATATCGTGATCATTGAGTGTACCTCGGAAATAGATTCCATCAATTGGATTGCATCTGATTATCATTGTTTACAATTCAGCAGGAAAATGAAAGAATCGGTTTTTATTATGATGGGAGAATCGGAACAAACACTCCAGCACGAAGCTGAGAACATTAGGCACCGCTTGATCACACAGGAAGAGGACGACCCGGGGAACTTACTCATTTTTGGTATTGGCCGTGTTGAAAGCCGGATTCGCGGGATTGCAGTATCCTTTGCAGAGGCGGATGAAGAAAAAAACTACTCAAGCGTGATTCATAAATACCGAACAAACATTTCTGATGCAGATATAGAATCAAAAAGGGAATCGCAGCACTTCAATCGCAGAGAGCTAATCGATTTTTTAAAGTTCGGGACGATTGATCAACTATCCAACTTTGCCCTTACGTATTCCGAACATCTAAACAATAACGAAATCCGCTCCCCTTTTACAATGTATTATTTTTTAATGGACTTTACGGTTACCGTTTCCCATTATTTAAAAGAAGTCGAATTGGACCATCTTGAAGTCACGCGTGAAATTCGCAAGATTGAAATGCGTGCAAGCTGGATTCGGAACTATCGTGAGGTGTTAACCTATTTGGAAGACGTTTTACAAGTAGTGATTGCGACGAGAGAACGTTATACAAGCAAATACTCTGACGGCGTCCAAATGGCAATCAATCATCTTAACGAACAATATGCTGATCCGGATCTATCCCTGCAAACGGTAGCCAGATCAGTTAATACGAGCCCATCCTATCTGAGTCACATATTTAGCCAGGAAACAGGCGAAACCTTTACCGAATATTTAACAAACCTCCGTATCAGCCGAGCTAAAGAGCTGCTCATCAACACAAACGACCGAACATATGAAATTGCCCATCAGGTAGGTTATAGTGACTCCCACTACTTCTGCAGAACCTTCAAAAAAATAACAGGCCTGACGACAAAACAATTTAAAAATCAAAAACAGTCCCTTTTCCTCTCATGAGCAGAAAGCTTCCCGACTATCTTTTCGTGAAGAAGCTTTCTGTGTTCACTACATAAGGGCGCTGCGTAAACGGTGCACATCGCGGACTGGCGGCAGCCCGAACATTCTCGCATACTCCCGACTAAAGTGCGATGGGCTCTCGTATCCTACCTGAAACGCAGCTTCCGCCGCATCGATCGATCCGGAAAAGAGCAGGCGGCGCGCCTCTTGCAATCGAAGTTGCTTTTGAAACTGGATCGGACTCATCCCCGTGACTTCTTTAAAATAATGATACAAAGACGAGGGGCTCATTCGAGCCTCCTCCGCCAATTCGTCTACACGCAGAGGGTTAGCGAAGTCGCGATTCAGCTTCTCGACGACCATTGCAATCCGTTGTGCATGGCTTCCGATGACGGCAAATTGCATCAAAGACGTGGCGCTTTCGTTTTGAAGGATCCGATAAATGATCTCCCGAATGACAGAGGGCGCAAGCAACGGGATATCCTCCGGCGCTTCGACCAGTTTTACAAGCCGCAGCACTGCATCCATGAGCGTATCGTTCATCCTGCTTACCTTCAACCCTCGACCGGTCTCTCCTTTTGCTTGTATCGTCTCCCCGGATACCTGAATAACATCAAGAATCTGATCCATATCGAATAGAATCTGCAGACTTAAATACGGTGTTTCTGGCGAAGCTTCCATCACTTGTCCTGTAATCGGCAAATGTACCGAGGCGGTTAAATAACTGTCCGGATTATAATGGTATACCTCTTGCCCCAGCATAACCGACTTTGAACCCTGGGCAACGATGCAAAGGGAAGGTTCATAGACCGAATAAACAGGCTCTGATAACCGGGAAACACGAATAAAACGTAAACCGGGAACTTGCGTGTCATGCGTCCCGTCTGTCGGTGTGAACTTTTCTATGATCTGCAGCAGTTCTCTTCTCTGTTTTTGGAACCATTCACTCATCCTCCAGTTCCCCTTTCTCCGCAAGAATAATTTTACTTTATCTCTTTCTGGAGGATTAGGCAATCATCTCGTACGATTCTGCTACCGCCTGATACTCGGTTGATAAGATAATGTGTATATAAAATTGCGTTGCACAAATACAAAGTTTGTAACGTTCAAACCAATGATCAAGTATTGTGCATTCGCAAATGGAAGGGGACTATTCAAAAATGAATACTCAACATGTAAACAATCATCCTTATGTTGGAATGTGGGTGACAAAAGACGGTTATATCCGGCATGAGTTGTTGCCGGACGGCCGGTACGACGAAGCGCGCGGAAATCGGAAGAGCGCTTATCAGGGGCAATATAGGATAACAGGCGATCATATCGATTATATCGATGATACAGGATTTACGGCAGACGGCGATTTCCGGGATTCGGTTCTCTACCACGCCGGTATGGTTCTCTATCGTGAAAAATAAAAGAAAATCCATTCAAAAGGAGGAGTGTGGAATGTCCAAAATCAGTGGAAAAGTAGTTGTGATCACAGGGGCAAGCAGCGGGATTGGTGAAGCAACGGCGAAGCTTCTCGCTAGCCGGGGAGCCCATGTCATCATTGGAGCTAGACGTGCAGAAAGATTGGAAGCACTGGCCTCCTTCATTGAGGCTGAAGGAGGTTCCGTCGCTTATCAACAGCTAGACGTAACCGATATCGGTCAGATGCAGGCGATTGTTGACTTGGCGCAAAGCCGGTTCGGTCGTGTGGACGCTGTCGTGAACAATGCGGGTGTGATGCCTCTTTCTTCCATTGAAGCCTTGAAGGTCGACGAATGGAACCGCATGATCGACGTCAATATCCGCGGAGTACTTCACGGCATTGCTGCGGGTCTCCCCGTTATGAAAAAACAACAATCCGGTCACTTCATTAACTTGGCTTCCATCGGAGCCTACGCTGTCTCACCGACAGCAGCAGTATATTGCGCGACCAAATATGCCGTTCGTGCCATCACGGAAGGTTTACGGCAGGAGGTTGGCAGCACCATCCGGGTAACGCTCGTTTCTCCGGGAGTGACGGAGTCCGAACTCGCTGAGAGCATCTCGGACGACGAAGCCAGAGAACTGATGAAAACATACCGGCGTGACGCTCTTCCGGCATCCGCAGTCGCTCGTGCCATAGCCTATGCGTTAGAGCAGCCGGAAGATGTTGATGTGAACGAGCTGGTGATCCGGCACACAGCCCAACTTGCTTGACGCTATCCATAAATCTCCTATATGGCAATCGAGCCTAGAAACAATCCAGCTGTTGTTTCGAAAAAAAGTCTGATAGTACAGTTAGACTGCGCTCTTTATAAACCGAAAAATGATAAAAAGACGCGTGAAAGATATATTCTATCTCTCACGCGTCTTTTACTATCAATTAAACAGATTAATTAAACAGCTCTCGCATTCTCTTCATAAACTCATCCCAAAAGGAAGTTTTATCTTTAGATTGCGTTTTATCGCCGAACTCCACTTTGAAATCAGGTGTTGTTTTCGGCAGAGTTCTAGCATCGGTTGCCTGTTCAAATGAATAGGCCAAATCGAATAGAGATTGTTCACTATATGCCGTGCCTAAAAATGAAATTCCAACAGGTACCTTCTCTTTCGTTGCACCGGCAGGCACTGTGATTTCAGGGAATCCCGCAGCCGATGCCACATAACTTGCAGCATACGTGTCGTACGCATCACACTTGTAAGTCGGATCTTCCTTATCGAATCTTGGTGAAGCCGGGCAGGACATCGTCGGGAAAACAATTGCGTCCAAATCATTTTCCTTCATCATTGTTTCAATTTCCTGACGCACTTCAGGGATATCTTTCGTTACGATATTGTTATACTCTGCAGAGTCCTTAAATGCAGCTTGTTCCATGGCCGTTTTCATGCCATCAATACGCCCTGGATTTACAGGAGTCGGTGAATTCAAAACTTCTGGTGATTCACTGATTTTAATAATTTCTTCCAGTGTTCTCGGCTGATCTTCCGGGAATTGGCTAAGGTAATCTTCCAATTGAACTTTAAAATCTGCGTCATTAACAGGACCAATGACTGGTGTCCATAGGTATTTCGTTTTTTCCGAGAAAGATACATTAATAAGCTCTGTACCTTTCTTCTCCATTTTTTCTAACGCCTTTTTCGTAATAGAGTCCACCTCTTTGTTGTCTCCAAAAAAGTCAACTGCTACTCCGATCCGCGCTTTTTGTATAGCCTTTTTATCTGTGAACTTACTGTAGTCTTCGGCAATGTGATCCTTTGCAAGCAACGTTTTGTCATCTTTATCATCGGCACCTGCCATCACACTCAATGCAATGGCTGTATCTTCCACACTTCTTGCCAAAGGTCCGGGAGTGTCGAAATTCAACGAGGACGGAACGATCCCGCTGCGGCTTGCTAAACCAAGTGTCGGACGGATACCGACCAGACCTGTAACATGAGCTGGTCCACGGACTGATCCTGATGTGTCAGTTCCCAGTCCAAATACGGCGAAATTCGCTGCTACTGCCGCAGCCGTACCACTGCTGGATCCAGAAGCGTCTCGGTTTAAATTATAAGGATTTAGAGTTAGCCCGCCTAATGAGCTGTATCCCAACCGGCCATATGATGCTGCGAACTCAGATAAGTTTGTTTTTGCAATGACAATGGCACCTGCATCCTTCAGCTTTTTAATGATAAAAGCGTCATCGGCAGGATATGCGCTTTTTAATGCTACTGAGCCTGCTGTAGTAGGCATTCCTTTTACATCAATATTGTCTTTAACAACGATTGGAATACCATGGAGAATCCCTTTTGGGCCTTTACTCTGTCTTTCTGCATCCAATTCTTTTGCAATCTCTAAAGCTTGCTCATTAATAGTAGTGATTGAATTAATAGTTGGTCCTTGCTTGTCATACTTTTCTATGCGCTCTAGATAATACTTAACCAATTGCTCAGAGGTAATCTGATTGTTATTTAATGCACCAGAAATTTCTCTTATACTCTTTTCAAACGGGTCAAATTTGATTTCTTTTGCTGAAACACTTGCCAAAGGCAGCATGGACATTACTAAAATAAACGCAATCAAAATTTTAAACTTGGACTTCATCTTAAACACGGTGTTCCTCCTATATTTCCATTATATATATTTAAATTAGATTAATTTTTCCAGCCATTTTGTTGATGAATTCATCAGTTTACAATTTAAACTGCTGAATAACTTCCTCTAATTCTATGGACATTCTTGCTAACTCTTGAGCTGCCAATGAAACCTGTTCCATCGAGGCGTTCATCTGTTCTGAGGATGCAGCGACATTTTGTGAATAATCGTTAACCTCTAAACTTGTTCTTGAAACTTTCTCTATATGGGTGACGACTTCTTCTATATGTTTCTTCATGTTGTCCATCGCTAGGCTAACCTCAGATATTTTCGTTGTAGCCTCTAGAACTGAACCCTTAATTTCTCCAAAGGCTTTTCCACTTTCATCAACAAGTTTCATTCCTTCTTTGGCAGATTTCGCCCCTTGATTTACAAAACTCATTGAATCTTCAATGCCAACTTTTATGTCATTAATTATCGTATTGATCTGCAATGCTGAATGGCTTGATTGCTCTGCAAGCTTTCTTACTTCATCTGCCACTACAGCAAAGCCCTTCCCATGTTCGCCGGCTCTTGCAGCTTCAATTGCAGCATTTAAAGCTAATAGGTTCGTTTGCTCTGAAATGGACTGTATGATTAGGCTTATCTGGCCAATTTCGTTCGATTTCTCATTCAATACGCTAATTTTTTGGGCAGAAGAGGTTACATTTTTATCTATTTCACCCATTTGCTTTACGGTATGATTCACAACTTCACTGCCTTGTTTAGCGGATTCGGCTGAATGGTGGATCGTATCCGTAACATTTTTCATACTCAATGTAACATCATCAACGTGCTTAAATACTTCATTGATAATATCTACTGCATTCTTCATAGCGGCGTTCTGATCGTCAGTTCCGCTGGCAACTTCTTGAATTGATTCCGTGATTTGATTGGAGGCTTCTTGATTCTCGACTGAAGAAGCAGCCAGCTCCTCAGATGTAGCCGACAATTGCTGCGATTCAAGCGATATCTTTTTCATTGTCTCTTTTAAACTACTAGCCATAATGTTGTAATTCTTACCCATCTCTCCAATTTCATCATTTGACGTAACCTTGACTAATTGGGTCAAATCACCTTTGGACATCGCTAGAGATAAATCACTAATACTTTTGATTCTCCCCGTTATCCTTAAACTAAACAAGATGGAAATGAGCACAGATATAACAGCGAAAATCCCGCCGATAATGAATATTTTGGAGCGCACAGAATTTGCAGTAGCTAAAAGTTCACTCTTCTCAACAACAGCGATATATTTCCAGCCTTCATTTTTTGAGGAGACTGTGTTTAACACATAGTCTTTTCCGTCAATTTTTGTTTCAAATGAACCATCTTTACTTAAATCCTTTAGTTCAGGAACGTTAAGCTCAGAAATTGGCTTAAAGTTCATATCTGGATTCTTTGGATGTGCAAGAATAGTTCCATCACCTTGCGCTAAAATTACATATCCATTTTCACCTATGCTGATTTCCTTAATAATATCGGTCAAACCTTCTAAACTAACATCCAGGCCTAGCACTCCGGCTGGTTTTCCGCCTTTTTCAATCGCAACGACATTACTTACAATAATTCCTTCAATCCCAGTTGCGGCATAGGCACTTGTTAATTTTACTTTCCCTGGTTCTTCAATACCGGTAGTATACCAAGGGCGGTCTCTCGGATCGAAACCAGCCGCTACAGGCCCCTCAGGATATTGTACATATCCCCCATCGGATGTGCCCATATAAACATAAGCTGCATTAGGATGACTTTTACCGAATTGATAGAGTACATTATATATTGCTTTTTCTTTCTCCCCATTTGTTGAAGGGGTCATGTTGATTGTCTCTTCTCCTGGTATATCTTTATAAGAGGTAATGCTTGAATCAGCACTTACTACCTCTGGGTTGGTAGCTAATAAATTTACATTCTCTCTAATAGAATCAAAATACAAAGAAATTCCATTATCTACCTGTTTAATTTCTCTTTCACTAGCATTGATATAATCTTTTTGAGTTATATCACCAACCGTTTTATTAACTAAAAAGCCAATTAAAATAACAGGTACTAGTGATAAGAGTAAGGAAAAAATTAAAAACTTTGCTTTAAATGAAAATCCTTTTCTATTCATGTCTCCTAACCTTTCCATTTTTAATTAACCCAAGCACAAGATTCCTGCTGCTCCATAGTCATTACATGCTTATTTCACTACTGTCTCATCCCTTTTCCAGCAAAATTATTACCCTACATTCACAATTCACGAAAAAGCAACACAGGTTTATGTAATTAATTTTTATTCCTGGGATTAGAATTGCAAAAAAAAAACTACTCTATGAAATATAGAATAGCCAAACAAAGGATAATAATATGCATTAATCCACTCTTTGGTAACCAGGCGATCATCGTTTAGATTACGGATTCATCCATCTCTAAACCTTAGACCCTAGGCTTTGCGTCCTACCCTTTCGGAATAGTTTGCCTTTATCTTCCATATAACTAATACTAAAATCACGCTTGACCATAATCTCACATAATCCGACAAATTTCAACATTTTTAGCAAAAAAGGTAATCTTTTTCAAATTAGGAATGTTCTTTACTGAATGAACTTAAATGGTTGCAACTAGTTCAGAAGTCGGATATTGCTTGTAGTTTCCCCACAGTTTTCCTATGAAATTAGGTCACTAAACTAATATCGGACTGGAATAACAATTTTTAATAGGCTTTTTGAAAACAATATTGTTTGGTACCAAAATAGATTCTTATACTGCACATCCACATAGCCCAAAAGTACTAGAAGGGAGCCTTCCATAAGCCCCCTCGCCTTATGGGATAAAACACCTAATTCAGGAGAGAAATTTAATATATAATTGTCCTTTCTTCCCTTACGTCTTGTTTTCGTATTTCTCATTCAAGCATCTATAGCTCTACGCAAAAAAAGGCCTTGCAGCAATTCGTCGCTGCAAAGCCTCGTTGAAGGAACTCTAAAAACTACCTTATACCATCTTTCCGGTTACCGATTTAGCGGTTCTTTCCTTGTTCGTGATCGATTCCTCTTTCGTCCGCTTAAAATACTCTGCATATAAGACATCCAATAAATAGAGCTGAGATATTTTCGCGCTGATGCTCCCACCCTGAAGAGGGCCTTCGTTGGCACCGCAAAGCAAGGTGACATCTGAATACTCAGTGATGGGAGACTTGGCAAACCGGGTGATCGAGATGACAGGACATTTCCGTTCCTCAAGCACTTTGGCCACGGCTATTGTATCTTTTGTCGAGCCTGAATACGAGATGAGGATAGCCGCGTCCTTTTCTGACGACAATGAAGCAGACATGATCTGCAAATGGGAATCAATCGAACACTCGGTTTTATTCGAAATTCTCATGAACTTATTTTTCCCTTCCATTGCGGTCATCAAAGACGCCCCTACCCCGAAAAAGTGAATTCTCTCAGCCTTCACCAAATAATCAATTGCCCGAGAAACCTCATCTTCCTGCAAAAGGCTGTGTGTTTGCTCCAGCGCATTGACCGTTGCACGCAACACCTTGGATGACAATTCCGGAATGCTGTCCTGCATTGTAATTTCATTCGAAAGCTGAGGGGTTTCATCTTCCAAGGTCGTACTGTGCGCTAGCGCAATCTTAAACTCCTGATATCCTTTGAAACCCATTGACTTGCAAAAACGGAAAATACTCGACTCTCCTACCCTGCAAACATCCGCCAAGTCTGTGATCGACATGTACACGACGCTCTTCGTATGCTCAAAGATATAGTCGGCAACCTTTTTTTCCGTATTTGTAAAAGACTGATACCTAGACTTCATTTTAGAAAACAGATCTATATTCGCCATCGTTTACTCCTTCGCAGAGGATAGGAGGTGCAGTGAGGCTGCGCCCAACGCACCCGCTTTATTCCCAAGTGCCGCCCTTCGGATTTTCACATCAGAAAAACTCACCATCACCATATCTTTCAACCGTTCCTCTATCTTTTCCAGAATGGTTTCCTGCTCCATGACACCGCCGCCCAAAATGATGGCCGGTGGATTGAAAATGTGGACGAGTGTCACCAGACCGAGCACAACTTCCTCAATCCAGCGCTCCACAACACCTGCCATTCCGGCATTTTTCTGCTTATACAAGGTGAAGATCGTTCTGCCGTCTGTCATATTCGGATTTATGGACCGGGCCTCCCTGATAAGTGCAGTCGTTGATGCATACATCTCATAACAGCCTTGTTTACCGCAATTGCAATCGAGCCCGTAAGGATGCGTAATCATATGCCCCATCTCACCAGCAATTCCACTTTTGCCGCCATAGATGCCGGAATCAATAATGATCGCCCCGCCAATTCCGGTTCCATACGTCAGACAGATGAAATCATTCCACTCTTTCCCGGCACCGAAATATTTCTCTCCAAGCGCTGCCGCATTCACATCGTTCTCCACTTTCACCGGCACCTGAAAACGTTCCTCAAGCAGCGCTTTCACTTTCATCCCCGTATAATTCGGTATGTTCTCATTCGCATATAAAATCGAGCCATCCGCCGGGTTCACTTGTCCGGCAGTGCTAATGCCAATCGCATCAAATCCATTATGATTCTCTATTATACTAGAAACCCTCTCAAAAAGATGGGGGCCACCCTTTTTGGCATCAGAATCATATTCCTCGAAGAGATCGATCTGTCCAGCAGCATCAGATCGGCAAAGCTTAATTGAAGTGCCACCTATATCAACGCCCAATATTTTCATCGCTTTCATCTTACTGTATCGCCTCGGAAAACCTGCGGGTAATTTCCATCGGCCGCGTAATCGCTGTACCGACGACTGCCGCGTGAACGCCTCTATCAAATACTCCGCGGAGTTGCTCCGGCGTCCAAATCCCGCCTTCTGCGATAATTGGCACCGGAAAATTCTTCACTAATCTCTCTACCAGTTCCATATTGGGCAGCTGGGTATTTTTGGTCTCCTCGGTATATCCGCATAATGTTGTGCCGATACAATCGAAGCCTAACTCATAGGCAACAGCAGCATCCTCATATGTGGCACAGTCTGCCATGAAAAGCTGATTCGGATATTTCGCCCGAACTGCCGGGAACAGCTCCCTGACTGTATTCCCGTCCGGCCGCACACGGAGCGTTGCATCCATCGCAATAATATCTACACCCTCCGCATACAAAAGATCGACCTCCGCTTGTGTCGGCGTGATGAACACATCACAATCTCCATAGATCTTTTTGATGATCCCGATGACCGGCAGTTTTGTGACAGTCTTGATTTCCCGGATGTCCTCCACACTATTCGACCGAATGCCCATCGCTCCACCGAGTTCCGCCGCCTTCGCCATCCGCCCCATGATAAACGGGCTGTGCAGCGGCTCCTCCGGCAAGGCCTGGCATGAGACGATCAATTGACCTTTAATAGCTTGCAAAATCATATTATTATTTTTCATAGATTTCCTCTCCGATGTATAGATGATTATATAAAATGGCGATTGTCTCAACGATCATCTCTTTGAACCTATGAATCTCCTGCGAAACCTCATGGACATTTGGCTACCTGGGACGCGTGTCCATGTTTATGAATGCAGGCTTACATACCTTGTATTTGTTGATGAATAAAGGCCATCTTTTTTTCTTCATGAAATGGAATCGGCTCATGTATATAGTATGGATAAGTGCAAATATCTTTACACTTACTCGCGATATGGTTAAATGCTCCAAATGCAGTCGACGGAGGAGTAACCGAATCTTTTAAGCCTATTGACATGAGTACAGGCACTTGAATACGCGGACAAAAATACAGTGCATCCACATAAGCGATAGATTGCAGGATCGCTTCCTTCGCTTTTCCTTCTGGACTATGATATTTCATGTAATTAATAATCTCCATATACGGGCCAGATAAAGCGATAGCCAATGCTCTTTCCATATGAGTAATGAACGGACAATCGCTAACGACAAATTGTACTTTCTTTTCCAGTCCTGCAGCTGCTAAAGCTAATCCTCCACCCTGCGATGAGCCTGCAACCCCCAATGTGGTTGGCTTGACAGGAGCACTTGAAAAAATCCAGGTTAATTGCGCAATGATATCACGATATACATTTGTATAGTAATAGGATTCCTTTTCCATGATGCCAGAAGTCATCCATCCAGCAACTCTACTGCCATTTGGATAATTGGCATGGTCAGGAGAATCGCCTTGCCCCCTTACGTCAAATGCGATAACCGTTATACCTTGAAGTACCCATTTTAAGTATTCAGAGGGCAACCCTCGTCCACCTGTATAGCCATGGAAACTCACAAGGATCGGTCCCTTGTCTCTATTAGTCGGTCTGATCAAGATCCCTTTTATCGGCGTTCCATCCCAACTATAAAGGGTGAGGTCTGCAACATCGACAAGAGGAATCGGATACTCTATCCAACGATAATCTACGGAATACTGAGAGTTTATGATTCGTTTCTTTTCTATCTCCCAGAAGGTATCGAAGTCAGGGGGGCTTATTCTTTAATGTCGGCGTATAGATAGCTAACTCTTCTAACGAATAATCACCAATCAATCGACTCACTCCAACTCACCCTTCTCTGTATAGAGATGCATGGAAAAATAACCCTATTTTTTCAGCGATCATTCAAACACCTACTCCTTTACAGAACCAGCTGTCGATCCTTCAATAAGCTGTCTTTGGAATAGCAAGTAAAATATTGTAACCGGGATGAATGACAGTACTAGCCCGGCATACAGCGCTCCCCAATCTGTATGGTATTGTTGAACCATCATGATATTCGCCAATTTAACAGGCAATGTCTTTAAATGATCGTCTGTTATCAAGATGAGAGCTAAAATATACTCATTCCAAATTCCTACGAAATTGAAGATCGCTGCAGAGATTAATCCTGGTTTCGCAAGTGGAAACATTACCTTCCAAAAAAGACGAAACTGTCCACACCCGTCAATAATCGCAGCTTCTTCTAATGAATCGGGAATTTGATTGAAGAAAGCGATTAACATAAAAATCGTAAAGGACAATGAATAGGCTACATACACTAAAATCAGACCTGGAATGCTATTCACGAGATTTAGACTATTCATCAACAGAAATAAAGGAGCCATTGCCAAAAATGTGGGCAGCATGAGACCCATTAAAAATACATTTCGAACAACACCTCGAAATCTGAATTTCTTCCTGCTCAATACGTAAGCAGCCATGGCTGAAATAACAACGATTAATGCAACAGTAATCGTTGTTACAATTATACTGTTGATAAAACCACTGCCTAAACCGGCCTCGCCCCAAGCATTTCGATAATTGTCAAATGTGATTTCTGCAGGCAGGGTCAGCGGCTTTAATAAAATATCAGCAGATGATTTAACAGAGTTAACAAACACCCAAAGAACAGGAACAATGATCAAGATTGAAAGTATGATAAGAAAAAGATGTCCGCTAATTTTTTTGATGACTCTACGCATTTATCCTTCCCTCCTCGTTATTCGCAAAGTCAGCATCGATGCAATGAGTGTAAGAATTAGAAATATAACCCCCAACGCTGACGCGTAGCCGAAATTAAAATTGGTAAAGGCTTGTTCGTAGATATAAAGTGAAATCGGTTGAGTAGACCGATTTGGTCCCCCGCCTGTCAACAACTGCGGCATTTCAAAAACCTTAAGTGTATTTATCAAAGTGAAAATAATAACGACCTGCATAATATCTTTTAACATAGGCAGCGTGATGTAGATACTCTTTTTAAAGTTTGTTGCTCCATCAATCTCTGCAGCTTCTAAAATATCCTGTGGGATATTAAGGATAGCCGCTAGAATCAAAATGCTGTAAAAACCAACCATGGCCCAAACATTTACAAACACAACACTTCCAAATGCAGTTTCAGTCCTTCCCAGCCACTCCGTCATGAGAAAATCAAGGCCAACCAAATCAAGCAAACCATTAAGCATGCCGTTCACTGGGTTTAAGATTGTAGACCAAAGCATCGCAATAGCCACGCCTGGAAGAATGTAAGGAAAAAAAGTGATGGATCGATAAATGTTTAACCATCTAGTCCTTAGAAAATACGAGATGGATATTGCAATTATAGTCGATAGAATTAATACTACCGGTACCTGAATCAAGATATACTTACCAGTAACCTTTAATGAGTTAATAAAGATCTCATCTTCTAGCATTCTTTTATAATTTCCTAGACCTATCCATGTTTTTGTGCCAAGCCCACGCCAGTTATATAAACTCATTAATAGTGCGTTGAAAGAGGGATATATAACAAATACCAGATATAAAATGGAAGCGGGTAATAGGAATAGAAGAATAGACCATCTTTCGCTTTTATTTACCATCCGAGAGCCCAACCTTTCAAAATAGAGAGGCCTAAGAACTCTTAGACCTCCCCCTTTAAATATATAATTACCAGGAGTATTCAACCTTCTCTATGTTGTCATCCTTTCGAGTCTGTTCCGCAAACTTTTCTGCTTGTTTAGCGAACTCTTCTGGGGTGATTTCTCCCAGCATTAGACTTTGATAAACGTTAATTATATTTCCAGCCATTTCAGGATAAGAATCATTCATAGCTGTCGGTGCGTAAGAACCTTCCGCCTCTTGCAAAACTTCAAGTGCACTTTTAAGCGGTTCGGATTTTATTGCATCATCGGTGTTTTTAATGACGCTTGCCAGCCCTTTAGATGCCACCATTTTCTCTACTTCCTGTTCACTTGAAAGGAACTTAAGGAACTTAGTTGCTTCCTCCTTGTTTTTTGAACCGCTCGGAACGTACCATGCCCCGCCCCATCCAGTAGAAATTGGCGCTAGCTGTTCCCCTTTGCCTCCATCATAAGCAGGCTGATTCAGTGCTCTTAATTTATAGTCACTTGGAATGACATCCTGCATTTCGCCCTCTAACCATGAACCCGCCATTACAAAAAGAGATTTACGTTGGAAAAACAAAGTTTGAGCTTCTGTGTGAGAAAGACCAAATGTCCCGTTCATGAAAAGTCCTTCGTCTACCATTCTCTGTGACTCTTTAGCTGCTTCTACAAATGCAGGTGCTTCCCATGCCCCCTCTTTAAGGTTGAACGCATCTAGAATTGCTTGCTTTCCACCAATTCTCTCAACGAGCGGCAAGTAAATACCATAGTAATAGTAGCCTGGATGCTTACCTGGAACAGAGAAAACCGATACTCCTGCTTTTTCTGCTTCATCTTTTAATTTGTATAGATCCTCTTGAGTCTTAGGGAGTTCCCAATTATTATCTTCAAACAACTTTTCGTCATACCACCAAATATAACCCGGTGAGAAGATGGTAGGGATCCCATATGTTTTTCCGTCTTTTTTAAGATTAAATTGTCCTGGCTCAAAAGTATCGATCCACTTAGTAGTGCTGTCATAAGCATCTTCTTTCAGCGCTTCATCTAGTGGTTCAATCATTCCTTCATTAATGATACCTTGAATATCGAAACTAGGACCCGGGTTCACTAAATCCGGAACATCCTTTGATAAAAACTTTGTCTGCAATTGAGTATGGATATCAGGGCTTGCGGTTACCTTAATCTCAACATTTTCGTTTTTCTCCATATATGTCTTTGCAGAGTCCTTCACCCATTCAGAACCAAATCCGCCTTCAAACATCATTACCTCGACAGTGACCTTTTCATTCTTTTTACCGGAGGAACCGGAACTGCTGCTGTTTTTCGAACTACACCCGACAATAAAGAGCGATAATATCATTACGATTAATAAAAACTTTTTCATAGGATTCCCACTCTCTCCTTTGGATTTTGCTTACTTATCTATTAATGACTGGTTTAACTCTTTAAGGATTAATCCTGACAAAATAATAGCAGGTGTCCAGCCGCTTTCAATTACGTAAGGACCCCATCCCGTATCCCCGTTATTGCCGAAGTATTCATCCTTATGCAGATGGAATGATCGCATCCACCCCCCCTCAAATTCAGGCTTAGCAGATGTGATTTGGATAGCACAAATATAATCTACCAACTTGCCGTAAAACTCTTCCACCTCATCATCTTGGGTAGCAATGGCTGCTTCATTTCCATTCATAATTAGAAAATTATTCGTATATAGTTGATCCGCTATACCCTCATCATTCCACAAAAACACTCCTGTATCTTCGGTTCCATATCTATCTGGATCAGGGTTATCTGCCTCCTGGATCCCACCCTTCTCATGCTGATGCACTGACAAATAATTTATGATCTCTTTTAAGCCTGCATATACCTCTTTATCTTTTGTCATGCTATACAACTGGGCAAGCGCGAGCAGAAACCTGCTATAGCCAGCCGTTTTACTATACATGTACTTCATTCTTTCTTTATTCCGGAGCAAAAAGCGTGTGCCTTTTAATGAAACATCTAAAAAGGTTCGATCATCGCTCACTAGGTAGGCCTGTAAGAATGCAGCGTGAACGATGCTTTCGAAATGCGGATTCATGCTTGATTCCGTCGATTGTCTGTAGTGTTCACGTCCCTTTTCCGCTAAGTCTTTCTCCCGGAGAACCTCTGGCCGCAACCCATTGACATTCTGAGTTTCGAGCAAGGCATATGCAGTGATTAATCCTCGCCTCTTGTATTCCTCATTACCGGTTTTTCTATAAAGATAGAGTAAGATGAGGGCTACCCAGCTATTGTCGTCTGAAAAAATTTGGTCCGGTTTCTCTTTCGGAAACTTAAACCATTTCCAAAATCCGTAGGTTGTAGAGTCCTCATCTGTATCTTGAAAGCCTTCATTGAACAAGTAGTTCAATATATTATCTGAAAAGGTAATCCATTTTTTATCCTGTACGTATTCACCGTATAAATAAAACAATAGAGCCGTATGGGCATTACAGTCTGGCCTAATATCTTGCCCTACATCACCTCTGATGGAGTGGATATTCTCGAACACCCCTAAACTTCCGTCCTCTTTCGGTAAAATTCCTGAGTTCAAAAACCAGCTGATACCTCTTTCTATCACCTTGCTTACTTCAGTGTCATCCGAGAGTCCCAGAACTGGCTCTATATTATTTAGCGGCAGTTTATAAACATCTCTTAACAATTCAATTATTCTTTTCCAAGCCCAGTGAGGTCTTAATGTCCAATGCTGTTTATTTGCGAGAAAAGAGAAGGCAGCGTATATAACCATGCCTTTGCCAACCTTATTTACTATCAACCCCGGATTACTTCCCTTAGCCATTGATCGATGGGTTTCTTGGAATAGTCCAATTTCCAACAGAACATCTGTATCAAAAGTAAAGCCTGATATAAAGGGCCCCTGCCACTCCAGCAGCGTTCCTTCTACACAGTAGGGAGAGCTGAAAGTTACCTTCAATTTGTCCAATCGATGATTGGTTACGGGAAAGTCTTGTTTTAAGCCAATTAGCCGTGAAGAAGGAAAGTCTTCGCTGTTAATCAATTCACCATATAATGTGCCTCCGGACTCCACGTATTTCCATAGCTTTTGAATAACAGCATAAGGAAGCTTTTTGGGCTGACCATCTTCATTGCCATTTATAAAGATACATGAGTAACAATTTAACTCCCCTGCCATGATATCCTCATACTGTAAGTAGCGAAACTCACCGGCAATATACTTTTCGATTTGTTTTGTCTCGTCAATAATTGCGTACATTTTTACCCCCCCTATTTTCTAAACCTTATATATCTGTGGCCATGCTTCTCCTATCCCTCGCTTTGATGGCAGGGCTTACATTTTTGAATTTGGAAAGGATAAGCGGGAAAAATCAATGTATGTCTCCATCCTATTGCTAGGGTGAAGATCAATCCGAAAACACCCTGTACCGACACTACCAAAAAAGAGAAGCACTTCTTTCTCCTCGAATCCATTTAAATTCTGATTAATATGATTGGTTGTAATTTTCATTATATTTAACTTAGGAAAAATTGTCCACTTTAATATCTAATTAGGAAAAAATTTTCCTTCATTTCATTCTATGTGTTATAAGAAGAGATCATTCTCCTATCTCCACTACAAAAGACGCTTGTTATTCTCGAATGGCTGCCCGTTATTCTCGGATAGAACGACAAAACCACGTTCCTAGAAAAAGGAGCGTGGTTTTGTCGTTCCGGTAAAAAGAACATACAGCACCTGTCATTAAAGCGTTCGTTTATTTAACAGCTGCCCTGTTTACTTCAACACGAATAAGCAATAAAGCAAAGAATACTAATACTGAGAATGCTAAACTAGCACCTGTTACTGTCCAATTTATTTCTCCATTTTTAAGAACACTTACAAGTAGGATCCCTGACAACAAACCGACAATAAGCATAAAATAAGCTATCCAATTTAGAAAGTTCCGCTGTTTGCTGTCTTTAATAATCTTTTCTTTCAAATCCTCATCACTCTCCTTAATAATTCATCGATTGTGATATCGAACAAATCACTTAATTCAATGATCACTTCAATGTTGGGAGAATTTTTACCCGTTTCCCATTTTGAAACGGACTGGCAACTAACATACATTTTTTCTGCAAGGTCTGCTTGAGACCATCCTCTTTTTTCTCGTTCTCTTTTTAAGCGTTCACACAAAACATATTGTTCATCACCTTTCCTCCTTCCAGTATTGGTAGTTTGAGCGGCTAAAGTAAGGATCGTTATGCGCGCATTAAGGGGCAACCAGCAGTTGCGCCCTGGTTATCCGGCGATTTGGCGCGATTAACGGAAACCTGATTTCCAGAATTTTTGCCAGGCACTAGCGCCATCCAGCCAGGCCGCTCCATGAATTCGGCAGGGATTTTATCCAAGAAAGAGATCGTAATGATCATGATATAGCCGCTCATTTTGTTAAAAACTTACTTCCGCGATAAGTCTATATTATACTTTATGGTGAGGAGGAAAATGACTATGGTTAACCACGTAACATGTGAGAAAAGATCTTATACGAGGGAATTCACCTCTCATCAACATGAGTATGGGCAATTTCTTTTTCCGTTGAAAGGATCGTTAGACCTTCTAACGAAGCAGCAGGAAATCAATCTTAATCCGGACTCTTGCTTTTATATCCCTCCCCAACTTGTTCATAACTACCGTTCCAGGGACAGAAATGAATTTCTGATCTTGGATATACCAACACACTACTTGCCGGAACATGCAAACGATATGTATATGCAGGTGGATGAGCAATGGGCTTCCATTCGTTATTTGCTGTTGGAAGAGGCGAAGAATCAAGACAGCACCTCCTCCTTGGAACATTTGGCCAGATACGTGGCCAACAAACTAGATATCTCCATGCCTCCCTCGATTCAATACATTCATGATCATTATAAGGAACCGATAAGACTAGAAACGCTGGCAAAAATAGAGCATTACCATCCCGTCTACTATTCAGCGTGGTTCAAGAAAAGAACGGGCAAAAGCCCAAAAGACTATATAGCTGAACTGCGGTTGAAAGAGGCGAAGCAATTATTAACTTCAACAGAGTGGTCCATGTCTGAGATTAGTGAAGAATTACGGTTTGAAAATTCTTCGTCGTTCACAAGGTGGTTCGGGAAATCAGAGGGAATTTCTCCGCAAAAATACAGGGTTCTTAACCATAGATAAAAAGAAGATTAAACTCGGCAAAGAAAATTCCTTCCTGTTTTTATATGCTAAGTCTAGCGGTTCTTTTTTCAGTATCTGTTGGACCCCTGTTTGGCAGGAATATAATTGGAAGGCGGTATTTTCATGAAGAACATTGAGGACTTTCTTGAATTTGATCTTCGGGTTGGCACGGTCATCGACGCTACACCTTTTCCTGAAGCGAGAAAACCCGCAATCAAACTGACAATCGATTTTGGGGAAGAGATCGGGATAAAACAATCCTCTGCTCAAATTACAAGAAGATATTCACCCGAACAGCTTTGCGGCCGTCAAGTGGTGGGAATCGTTAACCTTCCTCCAAGGCGGATCGCCGGGTTCAAATCTGAAGTATTGGTACTGGGCGGTGTTCCGGAAGAAGGAGATGTGGTTCTGCTGAAGCCCGATACAGCAATCTCAAATGGAACACGCATCTCCTGACCTATATTGCACCATACCCTAAATTGCAATATAATTGAGTGTATTTTACATATTCCAAACCCTAGACTGAGGTGCCGTTCATATGTCATTGAACTTTATATTGCTGCTCACTTTACTCCTTTTGTTTGTTCCGTTTTTCATTTACTTTAAAAGTTCAAAACGGAAAGGCAAAAAACAGCTTGCCATCGCGTGCCTCATTTATTTGGTTATCGCCAGTCCCGTTATATACGGAGTACTCGATAACAAAATTATGCAGTACGAGGATGCCAACATCGGCTTAGGCCTGTCCTTTTTCCTGACGTGGTTTCTTACGATCTGTCTATTAGCGGCTTCGCTTGTATTTGGATTTAAAATGAAAAAAACATCGTGAATTTCTATCGATAATTGAAGGGCCAGCCGATGTCCAATATTGAATTAGCAGAGATCGAGATGATGGTACTTGGAATCTTTCTTCTATTCAGTGCCATGTAGCAGCGGGATAGCTCTCCTGACGATGCCGACCATGACACCATTACCAGGTATTGTCATGATTACCCGCTAAACCGCCGTGCTCATTTTTACTTTGCCATAAGGCATTATGAATCTGATTGCTGCTGGGATGGTCGTGGCAGGCGTGGTGCTCGTAGGCGTGTCAAACACCCGCTGGCTAAAGCGACTATATCCCGGCCATCATCTTTGTAAGAAAAATACTCCTTCTGAATGATCTTCTTCAGAAAGAGTATTTTTTATCTCATCTGCCGTTTTTCGCTTACTTTTCATCATAAATCCGGTTAATTTCCTTTTCCTTTTCTGACCAATCGCTATACGATTCGGAGAGTAGGTAATTTGACATCTCATCCACTTTGTCACCCATGTCCCAATAATAATTATTCCTCATGTCGATGATTTTGTTTTGCTGAGAGCTTGTGATTTTTCCTTGTGTCTGCAATTCCAACAGGACACCTTGCATTTTGTAAGACTCAGCCCGATTTTGTGCTTTCCAGTTTTGAGTATGAGTTACGATACCGCCTCTTTCAGCCACTTTATCCATAACGAGATTGTTTTTTTCTTTTAGCCACCAATCAAGCCACTCTTCTGCACTTTTTAATGTCTTTTCAAATTCGGCCTTCAATTGTTCATGGTTCCGGGCATTTGTATAACTCCCTCCGGCCGCCTTCGCCACGTCCTGAAGCTGCTGTTCTTCTTTGCTTGCCACGTCAAAACCGATAATATGCACAATCGGGGAGATCCCTGATTCCTTTAAGGCGGATGCGGACTGGACCGGATCCCCTCCACAAGTTTCCACCCCATCACTGACGACAAAAATAACATTTTCGTCATCGGCTCCTGCGAATTTTTCCAGGTCTTGCTGCGCTTTTTCAATGGCTCCAGCAAGCGGCGTCCATCCTGCCGGGTCGAATTGATCCAATGCCCCAGAAAGACTTTCCTGATTATAAGACTGGATCGGATAAATCAATTCATTTGATTCACACGACATAGCCTTGTCTGCCTCTGATCCAGTTCCTTTATGCCCATATACTCGCAGTCCCACATTCGCTCCGCTGGCAGGCTTGATGCAAAATTGCGGATGGCTTCCTTCGCCAGTTGCATCCGTGTCTGAGAACCGATTTTATTCGCCATGCTTCCGCTCGCATCCAATAAAATCACTACATTATAGGATGCTTTCTGTTCAGCTCCACTTTCGCCATCCGGCCCCTCTGTTATTTCTGTTGACTGCAATAGCGTCAGCGGATCTTGATATTCCATCTTAAAGAGCGAATACAGATATTTAAAAAGCTTTTCCAGTTCTTCTCCGCTTGCATCTTCGGCGAAGGCAGGGATATCACTCGTAATCTCCTGCAATTCCGCTTCCGGCACATTACCGTCTTCCGACGCAAACTTTCCAACTGGATACTCCACAACTTCCTTCAATGTTAACGGAATTGCACGCACAGCTTTCGCCCACTCCACGCCAAGCTCCTTTTTGGCTTCCTTGATTTCCGCCTCTTGACTATCCTCATTTTTAACTTCGGCCTCTTTCTCTTGGCTTGCTGGATTACCAGACTGGCAGCCCGTTATCAACAAGACCAAAGCGACAAGCAGCGTGCTGGACATCATCTTAATGTATTGCTTCAAACTCCTATTCACCTCTTCGCAATTGATCGGTGCTCTATCGTTAATTATAGTAAAGTTGTGCAGAAAAGGAAGAGTATTTGATCAATTCATCTGTTAAAAACAATCCAATTTAAGAACGGCAGTATAATTTTTATGCCGTTCTCGGCTTTGGTGCAGGAGCGGTTTAACGGGGGCTTGACGGCGGTTGGTAAAAGCATGGTGTAACGAAAAAAAGCGACCATTTAATCGGTCGCTTTTCATAGTTGATCAAGTGACTCATCATACTTCCATGAAAGCCTATCAAAATCATCTGTTAACCCCTGGCTTATCAATCACACTAAACTTTAGATTATCAATCGTCAATTTCTGGTCTGGGGTAAAGCTGATGTACTCAATATTTTCTTCCCCGTTTACCATACTGCGATATCCCGCCTCGGCAAGATAATAATCGATCGATTCGTCATTTAATAGCTTTTGCATAGTCTTGCACTGCTGCAATATCTGTTCTTTTGTCAAATCGCCTTTTTCAAGTTCCAGCATAATGAGAATCGGCTTCGGTGTTTTCAACTGCGGCGTCCATTCCTCAGCAATTTTACTGTACACTTCCACATCAGTATCCACTGAACCGACCTGCGGCACTTTTTCCTGGAGGAGCGTTAGAATATACTGCTCTGCCTCCGCGTTTAGCTTCACTGATGCCTCTTTGTCTATCTTGGATTCATGGATTGTATCACTGAACACTTCATATGGTTCGAAAGCCGAGACATAGAACGTATAGGTGTTTTCAACTGCTGCCGATTCTTTTTTCACTACTTTAAATTCATAAGTGCCATCCGTCCATCCATACCCTACCGATCGCTTGATTTCGTAGTCCATGTTCGGATAAGTTTGTTCTAAAAACTCCACCAGACTCTCTTTTGCTTTGTGTCTGTCAATTGTATTTCCGCTCATTTGCATGTAGGCAAACACTAAGACGGCAATTAATGAAATTGCAATCACACCGTATATTATTTTCTTTTTCATAACTAATTTTCCTCTCTTATTTTAATCATGCAAAAGCCGACAAGGATTCCGATAAAAGTAAATAGCAGATGGATAATTAAGGTCGTCAGTGCGATTTGAAGAGCTTCTGAAAAACTTTCAGCATAAAATTCGCCGAACCAATCCGTCATATATAATAGGCAATTCCATATGAAATTTGGTACGCTTGCAAGCAGGACGGCAACGAGCACCGATCGGTAAAACAGATACGTGACCGCCCCCAAAATTGCATAGGTCAGGATAAAGCCGCTATTGTCATTCATAATGGTCGTGCTCATCGCCAATATAAAGGCAATTGCTACAAAGAAAATCTGTATTGTCGTCAATTTCACCGTTATACTCCGAATCATTTTTTTAGAAGCAAAGCCCGGTCTTATTTCCGCGGGCAGTGGAATTTTTGACTTCTCTGCGATATGCCGGCATTCCTGGCAGCTTTGCAGATGTTCCTCAACAAACCGTTGAGTACCTGGTTGCAATAATCCCTCTTCATACAAAGGCAGTAGATCTTGCGTCACCGAACATCCGGTGTTCATAAAGTCCCCTCCATTGAATTTTGAATTTGTATTTTTAGACGGTGAAATGTTACACGTGCATAATTTTCAGATCTGCCGATTAATACACCAATCTCTGCAAAACTCAGCTCCCCGTATATGCGCAGCAGTACAATCTCTCTCGCCGAATCTTCCAACTTTGAAATATGATGCAACAGTTTTTTCGTATCCTCCTTGATTTCTGCCAGCTCTTCCAATGAATGAATTTCCGTTTCCGGTACCGCAGAAAGTTTTTGCATTAAGCTAAGCTGATATTTGTTTTTACGGTAATACTTTTTCAATAGGTTCGTTGCGATCGAAAACATCCAAGTCGATAAAGTGGAAGTGCCATTAAATGATGCGATGTTTTTACAAGCCTCATAAAAGGTATCGTGGCAAAGATCTTGAGCGGTTTCATGATTACCTGTCTTGGCATAAAAAAACGCATAGATTTTTGGTTGGATTTCCTCGTATTCTTCTTCAAGCTTCTTCATAACGCCCTCTCTCTCTTGCCTGTTCTTAGTATTAATACCTTGTTTACATGTTTCGTTACAACTCTTTGAAGTTATTTCTCATCATTTTTCATATTTTAGACTCATTTCTTTATTGTTGCACCATAGTTAAGTATTAAATAATCGCCAGCCATATGGCGTAGTGCACCCCAAAAGTTAAAGTTGAAAATCTAACTTTTGAGGTGTTTTTTTGCGTCTGAATATGACGAGTCTTTTAAGGTAATGGTGGTGCTCGAGTATCTGAACAACTCGCTGTTTTATGAGCTGCCGGACTCCAGCCCCTTGAGGAGACCCCTGGAAGTGATTCGGGACGCCAACTACCGGGCATTACCAGCACAAAAACCAGGGCCTAAACTCCGGAAACACTAGGTTTTCCAAAGCATATCCCGTAAAGGAAGCTGCCTGGACAACTCACCGATGGAGAACTTTTTCGGCCTGATGAAGAAGCAGGAGATGTATTACAGGGAGACGCGTTATACCTTTGAAGAGCTAATCAAACAGGAGATGTAATATAAAACAAAAAAATGCGTCCCGCTAATGGGAACACATTCATCTCAACCTGGGCTTAAATGGAACGAACGTTCGAATAACTTGTTGATAGAAATTAGAGTCTGGATGAACCTTAGCAATTACCACAGCATTAATTCTGAATTTGAACAAAAACTCCCTGTAAATCTTTACACTAAGCTCAATAAGAAGCATCCATCTTAAAAAAGATTAATCAAAAATGGATGATCCTTTAGCGTGTTTTAGTTTTCTTATTATCATTTCTACAGCGTTACTCATAAACGCTCCCGTTTGTTGAAGATCGTTAATCAACAAAATCCCAGTTAGCTTAAGCAAAAATCTTCAAACACTTTTTTCTAAATTTTCATTTCTTTTTCATGATCTCTTCTTTTGAGACAACACACCAACCGTTTGCTTGAAGTCTCTCTATATAGGCCTCTATCTCGATTTCTTCCCTTTCTAAGTCAAGGGGGCGTAGTGAAACCCAACATTCATTTAGAGCATAATTCATTGTAACCTTAACAACCTCATATCCATTATGAAAACCTGGATGGAATCCTGGGTCATCTAAAATGTCCCCTTTTACAGGACGAATGTTAGATTCAAATGTTTTCATAACTATTTCTCCGATAATGTTTCCTGTTTGTTCTTTTATGGATGATAAAAAAATCATTAAATTTATTTTCATCATAGTCCCCTACCTTAAATTGTAGTAGTGATGTAATCCCTCTCCACAATACTACAAAATGGTGATATTATCCCTAATCTACCTCGCTATACTTCCGTCGCAACCAATAAAATCACTACTTTGTAGAATGCTTTCTGTTCATTTCCGCTCCCGCCCTCCGGCCCCTCTGCAAAAGCGTCAGCGGATCTTTATATTCCGCTTTAAATAGATAATACAGGTATTCAAAAAGCTTATCCCATTCTTCTCCGCTTACATCTTCGGAGAAAACAGGATTCCTTAACATTATCCTTATTTTCGGACCGTGGCATCGAATCGTTGAGTATATACAAACCAAGCAATGCTTGCTGTTAATAATGTTGACGAAATTAAAGCTGTCAGGACACTATGTGTTTGCCAAATAAGTATCGTTGACCAATCGAAAGTTAAAAACATTATACACTGGGCAATCGTAGTGATTAGGAAAATAATTGTTACGATTGCTCTCTTTATTGTCATTGGCTGCCGCTCATTCGTTTTCCTTTTTCTAAATCCTAAGAGAAATAACAGAACGGCCAATGGGCAAAGAATAATTGTGGTAGACGACAAAATGATGTCCAAAAGCTGTGTGCCACTCATCTCATATGACTGAGTTAGATTGCCGTTTACTATATTTTTAATTTTTAGCACCAGGTTTGTATTGGTATTTGCGCCGTTGCTCAGTAAGCAGATGGCTGTTCGCTCATTTGGCAGTATGGCTACTTCGGTTCTAAAATTCGGATTACCCCCAGTGTGTTCTACAATCGTTCGTTCGGCGTTTACCGACCAACCTGCCGCATAATACATATCATTGACAGCTGAAACAGACATATCACCCCTATGGGATTTTTCGATAACCCTGTGAAATATTTCTGGTATGTCCTGCGCGATCCCCATCTGTATGCCCATCCAACGCGCCATATCTTTTGTATTGGAAATGATATAGCCGGCAGGTTTATTCCCCGCATAATCCGGAGCATTAAATGGAGTTGTTATAAAAAAGGAAGAACGGTAGCCCTGTGCTAACTGTCCAGTGGCTTGAGCATCTTCTTTATAAACATACGTCTGATGAAGACCTAAGGGTAGAAATACCTGTTCCTTCATAAAGTCTTCATAGCTTTGCCGTGATACAATCTCAATAACCAAACCCAATACGTCATAATTAACGGTTCCATAGTTATATTGTTCACCGGGAGAGAACGCCAATTCTGCATCTACCAGCGTTTCCACAGTCTTTTGCAACATATCAGGTGTATTACCTTGTGGAATATTTTGAGTATGTCTACTATTTGTTAGGCCGCTCGTATGGTGAAGAAAGTTATTTAGTGTAAGGCTTTGCATATCAATAGGTTTACCTTGATACTTTAACGTAAACCAAGGTAAATATTTTTGGATAGGGTCAGTCATTGATAACAGCCCTTGCTCTTCCAATAGCAAAATCCCCATACCAGTAAAAGCTTTACTTACCGAGGCCAACTCATAAAGTGTATTTTCACTTGCAGACAACCCCTTTTCAAGATCTGCATACCCAGAAGAAAAGTAGAACACTTCACCATCAGCAAGTATTGAGATTGACATTCCAGGTACACCTGATGTCCGACGGGCATCATCTAGCAATGCTTGTATTGCCACAGATTTCGGCTCTGACAACGCATAACTTTTTACTGCGAATCCTGGAAATAATATAAATATCGTTAATACAAAAACAATAGTCTTTTTCATACACTCTCCTTTTTGAAGAATTATAAGGGATTAAATAAATTATCTTTCTATTCAGCTATAAACAACTTTATGATTCATTTTTTAACGGATTATGTAAGCAGATGCAGCGCCTTGTGAATTTGTATACCCCAGTATATTGTTATCTCCTCTTGTTATGAATACTGATTGCCCGGCTGCCTTCTATATTTCCTCGTAACATTCCTTTTTCATTCGCAACTTGGAATACACAGACGACGTAAACTACAAATAATATCGATGCAGGTTTAAAATTACTATTCTTAAATTCATTTATAACCATCTCAATAATAAACAATGAAGCTGACAGCAAAAACGATATTATTGCCAGCATTATAAATACCTTATCCACGTTTACACCCCTTTTTCTTGTACTAGAACTCCACCGTAATACCTGATTATTAAAAAACATTTAATCTTTTAACATCTGGTGGATATAAATCCCATTGACATAAAATTTATAAATCTCTATAATTTTCGACATGGCTATTTCGAAGCTCGAAATATCCGAATATTTAGGGAGGTTGTATCATAATGAAAATTACAAACATCAAGATTGAAACGTTAAAGTTAGAATTGTACAAGCCTTTAACTGTTGCACTTGGGACCATTGAGCATGTAGAAACGTTGCTTGTACAAATTGAAACAGATGAAGGCATCACCGGCATTGGAGAAGGGTCACCGTTTGAGTTCGTGACGGGAGAAACACTTGAAACGTCTATTAAGCTAGCTAAACAATTTAAAACCTTGCTGATTGGAGAAAATCCATTACATATCGAAAAAATACATACCATGATGGATAAAACGATTGTTGGCAACACGGCGACAAAAGCGGCTTTCGATATTGCGCTCCATGATATTATGGGCAAAAAAATGAATGCTCCGCTGTATCAAATATTGGGTGGGCATAGTAACTCCTTTATGACAGATGTCACCATTGGAATCGATACACCAGAGATAATGGCAAAAGAAGCAAAGGAACGAGTAGATAGCGGCTTTTCTATTTTGAAAGTGAAGGCAGGGCTAAATGCTGAACAGGATATTGAGGCAATGCAATTGATTCGTGAAGCGGTTGGCGAGCGGATCCGGATTCGGATGGACGCCAATCAAGGCTGGACCGTGCCCGAATCTATACGTGTTTTAAAGGCGATTGAACCTCTTCATATTGAAGCTGTTGAGCAACCACTTCCTTATTGGAACATTGGGGGACATGCTTATATACGCAATAAAGTAATGACGCCTATAATGGCTGATGAAAGTGTCCATTCTCCACAAGATGCCTTGAAAATAGTAAAGCAGGATGCGGCAGATATTCTAAACATTAAATTAATGAAATCAGCCGGTCTTTATAAAGCCGCACAAATCAACCATATCGCGGAAGCGGCAGGTCTTACTTGTATGGTCGGTTGTATGCTTGAAAGTAAAATTGGTATTACTGCTGGAGCAAGCCTCGTTGCTGCCAAGAAGAATATTATTGATGCCGATTTGGATAGTTTTCTTTATATCAAAGATACAGGGATTAAGGGCGGGATATCCGTTCAAGATGGTGTCATGATGTTACCTGAAAAACCAGGATTAGGGATTGAACTGGAACTATAAAGACTAAGAGTCGATACAAGTTTGGGAGGCTTGATCTTTGTCAGTAAGAAGATTTCATACACCCTCTTGTAGTAAATAGAAAAGAAAATATTAATAGAAATATGAGGGGAAATAAAGATGGAAGCATTATTTACTAGTACGGGAAGTTTGTTAGCGATTATGGCAATTACAGTTGCCCTGGGCTTTTTCTCACAACGATTTAAAGGGTTTAAAATGTTAGGTCCCGCACTTATCGTCATTATTATAAGTTTAATTTTGGCGAATTTGAAAGTGGTTCCCTTTAGCGCGGAAGTTTATGGTGTTGTAGCTGAATATGCGATCCCACTCTCAATTGCGATGATGCTTTTAAGTGTCGATATAAAAGCAATGCTTAAATTATCGAAAAAACCTATTGTTTCGATTGCTATAGCTGGCCTAAGTGTCAGTGTCGTGACAGTGATTGCGGGTATCATTTTCGCTCCGATGATTGAGGAAGGCTGGAAAATCGCTGGTATGTTTGTTGGTACATATACGGGAGGCAGTTCAAACTTAACTGCCATCGGTTATGGACTGGGTGCTCTGCCAACGACTTTTGCGGCAGCGAATGCAGCCGATTATGTCATTGGTGTTCCTACATTAATAGCGATGTTTGCATTTCCTAGGTTCGCTGCACAGTCTAAATGGTTCCAGAAGGTATGGCCATTTTCCCTTTCGAACGTCGAGTTGGAAGGAAAGCATGGAGAACTAGACGATGATCCCTTTTTACAAGAGAAAAAGTGGAGTATTACTGATATCGCTTGGAGTTTTGCACTTGCATTCGGTATTACAGCACTGGCTTCTTTTTTGGCTGGCTTTATGCCAGAATCCTTTCAAGGGGCAGCACGTATTCTATTCATCACCACGATTGCAATTATCGTTGCTCAATTTGGACCAGTGAAAAAAATAAAAGGGAATATGGACTTAGGTTTATTCGTTGCCCTCTTCTTCCTTACCACTATTGGGTACATGGTTAATCTTAAAGCGTTTGTCGGTTCTACACTTGCGATCGCGTTATTCTGTTTTGTTGTCATTGTTCTTTCTTTAACAGTACACGCACTATTATGTCGTCTCCTGAAGATTGAATATCAATACGTTGTGATCGGGATTATCGCATCCATTGCAGATGGATCTACTTCCGCTTTAGTTGCAGCCTCTGCGAATTGGAAAAACCTAGTCAGCCTTGCCATCGTCCTCGGTGTCATCGGGATGGTGATGGGGAATTATCTTGGAATTGGAGTCGCTTATTTGATTAAGTTTATAATCGGCGCGTAAGGTACATCGTTGAGGAGGATGGGAATTATGGCAATCTACCATTTATACCGCTCAGGCATTCATGATGCAACCATTGAATGGAAAGATGACATCATTTATATAAGTGAGCGGGATATAAATCGCAATAAATGGAATGAAAAACGAGTTTTAGAAGCAAACGATGCCGATAGGTTGGAAAGCTTTTATCATATCAACCCTATAAACGTCTTCAAACAATTATCTGAATTCCGAGAAAAGCTAACAACTGATGAGCAAGAAGTTCATCTGTCAAACGATTCCATTTATCAAAAACATGAAGAAGAACAAGATTTATGGGTGCAACGTGAACAGAAATTCCCGCTCGATATTTTGATGATGGATCAAGAACCCGTTGCCTTTATTGTGCCTACTAGGGAGAACTGTCACGTATTAGTGAAAGAGGGATGTGAAACATATACCCCGGTTGACCAATGGAAAAGAGATGTGTCACCTGCCCAATACGGAGTCAAACACATTGGAAGTTTTCGTGTGAAAATGCGGGATGGAATTCATCTTGCGACAGAGGTGTGGCTTCCTGAAGGGCTGGATCACGCGGTACCAACTATTTTTATCCGAACGCCATATGGCAGACTGATGTATGAGAAAATGTACACTAATTTTATCCAAAGGGGATATGGAGTAGTCATCCAAGATACACGAGGGCGCCAGGATTCCGAAGGGAAATGGCTTCCGATGTCTACCGAAGTTGCGGATGGCGATGACAGTCTGAATTGGATTGCCTCCAACAGTTGGTGTGACGGAAATATCGGGATGATTGGTGCTTCGTACGGCGGCTATGTTCAATGGGCTGCCGCTGCAAGCGGAAACCCTCATTTAAAAGCTCTGATCAGCATTGTAACGGCGGGCAGTGCTTTTATTGACATCCCCCGCAAAGGCGGAACGCTTGTTTCAGGGATGCTTGCATGGGCTTTTGCGATGGCCGAGCAAACATTCAAGCCCGAAAACATGCTTCGTTCCGATTGGAAAGAAGTCGTCAAAATTAGACCGTTACAAGATATTCCGAAAATAGCGTTAGGCAAGGAAATCCCGTTTTGGAGCGAATGGATGGAACATGCTCATGAGGATGACTTTTGGCGAGCTGTCAATTGGTCACTCCATAAAGAGTCCATCCAAGCCCCAGCGATGATTGTTTCGGGATGGTATGACGATAATGGCATGGGAACGACAGAGGCTTTAGATATTGTCGCAGACTATCAAACATCGAATAAAAAAGTGATCCTCGGTCCATGGATGCATAATGCGAATACGACTCGTGACATTCAAGGCGTTCCACTTGGTAATAATGCGCTTCGCTATGATTTGGATTATCGTTTTCAGCAATGGTTTGATTGCAAACTAAAAAGTAAAGAGCTTCAACTTCCAGAAGAATCTGCGGTGGAATACTACATAACTGGTGAAAATAAATGGACCCATGCAAGCAGTTGGCCGCCGAAAGAAGTTGAATGGACAAAGCTGTATGTAGCGGGTGATGAGCAAGCAACTGTTTCCGCTGAGAATAGAACACTTGTCTCAAGTCAAAAAGTACAGGATGACTATGTGGAGTATGTCTATGATCCGCATAACCCTGCCCCTCATCTAATCGATATTTCGGAAAACGAAATTGGTGTTCCGGCTGATTATCAAGAGATGGAAAAACGGGATGATGTGCTCGTTTATAGTTCAGATCCACTTCAAGAATCCGTAACGGTAGTAGGCGATCTGGTTGTAAAATTGTTTGCATCGAGCTCTGCAAAGGATACAGATTGGATTGTCCGATTAACAGACGTGGATGCAAGTGGACGCTCTATTAAATTGACAGATGGCGTATTGCGGGCGCGATATCGGAATGGCTTTGATCACGAAGAATTGCTTGAACCGGGTAAAGTGGAAGAGTATACAATTCGGACAGCTAAACTAGCTCATACATTTAAAAAGGGACACCGCATCCGCTTCACCATCACTTCGAGTGCAGACCAATTTATTTTCCCGAACCACAATACAGGTAATGACCCTGCTGCAGATACAGAAACGGAAATAGCGATTCAACGAGTTTATCATTCGAAAGACTACCCGACGCATATTGAATTGCCTATTCTACTGTAGAAGGATTCGGTTCTATACAAAATCCCCTTTGAAGATAGATTTGTCTTCTAAAGGGGATTTTTTCTATATCAATGGTATTAGAATACTCTCGTTGTTACTATAGGGCATAATATCATCAAAAATGCGGAATAAAAGTCCACATTACGATATCAAGACCTAAGTTGGATAATTTCCAGTTATGCACCTGTTACAGAAAAAATGAAAATTAAATCTGTTGACACATACTTCAATAAATTGAAAGAATGATGTAAACAACTGTCCTTTTTACGTTCATGTTACCTATCATCATGCCGCCCATAAATCATCTTCAGTTCTATGAATTGCTGGTAAATGTTATTCTAATTTTAACCTTCGAACAACTGCCTTCTTTGTATTTCCAAATTACTTACGAGAATTGGTTACTTCTCTTTTCATTTTCAATAAATTCATCTTTCGTTAATCCAAACAATATAAAATCTAAATATTGCCCGTTTAAATACACTGCTTGTCGACGAATACCTTCTTGGACACAGCCTAGTTTTTTCATCATCTTCGCAGAACCTTGATTTCCTTCAAGAACACAGTCATTAAATTTATTTAGTCTTCTTTCAAGGAAAGCATATTTTAAAAGAATTTTCATCGCTCTTGTTCCATACCCCTTACCTCGGTATTCTTTATCAATCACTATGCCAATACTAAACGTGCCATTTCTTTCGTCAATACTATTTAAATTTATACCACCTACACTTTTACACTCCAAATTTTCAATAGTAAACATTATTCGTCCATTGGTTGAAGCAAAATCAGCATTTTCCTCTGCGAATTTTTTCGAGCCTACCATGGTGGGTGGTAACTCAATAGCACATTCTAACAGACGGCGTGCAGGAGTATCAAATTTACTAATATAATCTCCTTCCCAATCTTCCGGTTGGATAGCACGCAATCTAACTTTATCATCTTGCCAAAAATAATCGCTATAATCAATTTCCTTTCTTTTAGCTTCCAATGTTCCTCATCCCTTCGAAAATTCTATCAAGCATTGGAAATATCTCTGAAAATCTTCCATACATCACAACCATAATTGCTTACTAATGTGATGAGGATATCCTGTTGTCTATCATATGAACTAAAGAAACTTACACCCGGATCGCAACCTTCAAAATGACAGGCAAATGTACCATTTGCTTTTTTATCAAGCCAAATCCCATATCCATAGCACTCTTCTTTCACTTGGGGAGTTAACATCTTTTTTAACATTTCCTCCGAAATTAATTGACCATTCAACAGGGAAGTCCAGAACTTTTCAATATCTATTACAGTGGTAAATGCTCCACCTGCTCCTGTTCCTTTTACATCAACACTGTAAATATTGGTATAAAACTCCTGACTAATGCGATCATATATATACGCATTTGCACATCCAGAAGGCAACCTGTCCAGCTCATAATATCCTGTATCCAACATATTACATGGAACGAAAATATTTTCACGAAGATAGACATCAAATGGCAAGCCAGTAATTGACTCAATAATAAGGCCAAGAACAACAAATCCGGTATTATTATATTGAAACTTCTCTCCTGCGGGATACATCATCGGCTTATGAATGAATAATGGAATGATATCCGTTGATGTGCGGATTTTATAATTGGGATAATCTATCCACAGTTCATCATAATCCTCCATGATGGACTCATCAAAATAATCAGGTATCCCTGATGTATGAGTAAGCAACTGTCTAATAGTGATGTGAGGATCAATATCCTTCAAATCAAAATTCAAAATGTCTCCTATATAACGATCAAAAGATAATCTGCCTTGTTCAATAAGCTGTAAAATCGCTACAGCGACAAAGACTTTTCCTGCTGAAGCTGTTGCAAACTTGGTGCCAACTTTATTTGATACTCTATTGGGCGAGTCTGCATAACCAAACGCTTTTCGGTATACATTTTCGCCCTTTTTCGTAATCGATATGACGCCACTAAAATCCTTGTCTATGTATTGTTCCACCCTCATATTTTTCCCTCCTGAAACAGCTTATTCCACAAAGTTATTAATACTTTTCCAAACTATGATTATTTTTCTTCAAACCTTAACTGTAATCGAAATCTGCAGAACACAAATCGTACCTGCGGCTAGGATTCACAAAAATCGCTATCATGCTTATACGGTGAAAGTTGATTCCATCGTATGTCACCTCTTTACTATGAGGCAATGAGTTCTGACGCTTTCTCGTTTCCGCTTAATTGTAAAATATCTGAGTTTCTGATTATATGTAGAATTTACTTTATAATTGTTTCTTGCACAAAAAGGCTCATGAGAGTAAAGATCTCATGAGCCCTTATCCTATCTCTTTGAATAGACAATTTTTTTAATGCTATCGTAGGAAAGAAAATATTGTTCCATAAGTTCATTAATTTTTGCGCCATTACAGAACTTTTCGCGGATTTCTTCATTTCGCAGGTTCAAGGTTTCTTTATACCCTGATTTTTCTCCCCAGCCCTTACGGACGCCTTCTTGAATTGGGATATATACTAGTTCTCCTTGAACATACTTTTGAATTTCCTCAAGAAGATCCTTTGGTAAAACTGAATACGCCTTAATATATTTCATTCCCGCTCCGCTCCTTAAAATAAATTCGAATTTTAAGGTAGCAAAGCCTATACTATCAACAATATCGACCATTCTTTTCAGATAGAGGACGAACGGTTATAACAAACTAGCTCCATACAAACAACCGCTTTAGTTCATAATATCGACTTTGCATGGAGCTTTCCTAGGCAATTGAATCTATAAAGCAGATTATTCATTAACTATCCCTCCCGTCTAACAACTGTATAAAATAAAGAACAATGCTATACTCGATATATTAACATACTTTTCAAATAATTCTCGAAAATCTTCTCCTTAAATACATTAATATTGTCTCTACTCCATATTTGTACGGTAAGTATTGGTAGCCCCAACAAAAACATAAAAACAGGTGAAGAAAATGACTTTTTTTCTTCACCTGTTTTATTCTAGTGGCTTATTAGATAGCCCTTATTACCTTCGAAAAACCCTATCAATATTGTCAGAGTGTGATATAAGCTCCCCAAAGCCTTGGTATATCAAGGTTTTAGGCGTCTTTACATCATGCCGCCCATAATTCAGCGAGCTTTTCAGGTCTTTCCTCGGCTTTTTTACGATGTAAATTCAATCATCAAGTTAAGTAGAACAGAACATTCATTCTCCCGACTTTGCCTAGTTATTTTTATTCGTTATTTTTCTGTTATTTTTCGAAAAAATAACTGCATAGCCTGTTGTGTTAACTGTCAAACTCCACTTCCACGACACTGTCATAATCAATCAGCAACACATTCCCATAGTAATCCTTCACTCTCAGTTGCCTTTCTGTTTGGTCGATATAATGGATTACTCCTGCCACTTCCTCAACAAAACCATCTATCCATAAAGTAAAAGCCAGAGGCAATTGATATTCCATTGAAGTATGTATCGTCTCGTCTATCTGCTGCAGCTGAGATTCATCCAAGACAGGCTTTTCTGTTTTGTAGTAGTCCGCCTGCATCTCCCTTATTTGCTCCACATGTTCAGGCATGAAGAAGCCCTGCCATTTGATGATGCCCCTGTCGTTCATGCGAACATCGCCTTCTGTCTGATTCTATCCACTGATAGGATATTTTCCTTTTTGAATACTCGATACTCCTTTTTATTAAAGCAATAGGCCCTGACGTACTGATCAGTTACCGATAGTACCTTTATGACTCTTTGTGTAAATTGACCGTCCTTATCCAGGTAAATCATTAGCAGCTTCTTATCGTTCTTTATTGACCAATTAAGCACTCCGTCCATCCTTATCCCTCCAAAGAACAAACATTTGTTCTTATTATATGCGAACATTTGTTTGTTTACAACTGGAAAAATGTTATAATCTATTCAGGAGGGACGATGAATGCGAATCACTTTAGACTTTTTAATATATGCCAATGGGCAGACGTCAAAAAGACGTGAGGTCTTTTTAGTGGGTGAAGGTTTTAATGGGGTTGAGGATGCTATAAAAGTGGCTAACATCTACCTGAAACAACTTTATAGGGAGATTGGCAATGGGGCCATCATCGATAAGGTTGTATTTAATGAGGTTTTGGATATTTCGGAGCATGTGCATTTATATAGATTGAAGCTAGTTAAATGAGCTCGGCAATTCGCCGGGCATTTTTGTTGTTTATTCAAAAAAGGAACTTTTATGGGATGTGATGAAATATATAGATGGTGATGTGGAAGTGTTACATCGATGATTTACACGAAAAGGTTAAGTGAGGGGTGAGATATTGTTTAAAAAGCTTTTGCTTATACCGTTAGTATTTTTGACTGTTGGCTGTTCAAATAACAGCTCTGAATATTTGATTTACGACTTACAAAGCACAATTGATGAGATGGAGGAAAGAATCACGTTTTTGGAATCAGAAAACGACTCTCTCAGACAGGAAGTGGAAGACATGGCTGATGACTTGAGTAACTCTAACGTGGAATCAGAGCTAGAGGATTTGGATTCACGCTTGTTCGACGTCGAATTAATGTTGGACATCCAATGAGAAAGAAGGACCCGGCAAAGGGCCGGGCCTTTTTCTTATTTCTTATCTTCATTTAATTTTACTAGCAATTCATCTATTTTCTTTTCAAGCTTATCAAGCCTATCGATTACTGGTTGGACAATATATTTTCTCACATTATCGACAATCTTATTAACGACCTTGGCAGCATCTTCCCTCAGCAAGTACCTTCGCGGATACCCTTTGAAATAACCATTCTTCGTCGCCCTGTACCAGTCTTTAGATTCAACAGCCCAAGGACTTTCTTTCTGAGTATTATTGTTGAGTTGTTTTTCAAGAGCATCTACCTGCTTCTGCAGTTTTGCAATCTCTTCTTTCATGGTTTCCTCTTCCTCCTTCTCCTTTAAAGAAGCTGCCGAATAAACCGGCACACCGTTTTCTACATCGTGCTTAAACTGTGCCTTTGTGATGCCGAAACTGGCAAGGTAACCGAAGGGATCAGTATGTGTAGTGCCGCCCAGCTCTTTCCGGATCCAGTCGTGTGACTTGATTCCCTTCGTCGCCGCTTTGCCTTCATCAAATATTTTCGGAATGCCGGCTTGCTCAGCTAAATACCGCAAGAGCCAGACGTATGCTGCATAGTCCTTTTTAAATGTCTCCGGATCATTCGTGCGTGCCAGCTCCACTTGAGCATAGGAGTATGGGTTGCCTTTGGGGCCGCAACCATATTGCAGGCGACCGACTGGCGCCAGCTGTACTATACGGCCGCCCCCGCCTACCCAGTGGGAGGTGAATGCGTTACGATAGTTGTTTTTCATAAAGTTGATTTCTTTTTCTAAAGAATCTGGCCCTGTATTTTTTGGATTTCCAGATTCGTGCGCCACAATATAACGGGCTGCCGTTAAAGACAATACAGGCAGCCCGGATATAATTTGATTTTCGATAGGATAGGACAATTACTTTGCCTCCTTCTTAGGCTCCCGATATCTAAGTGCCTGCTGGCTGTCAGACACCCCGGCCGTCGTCGGGTCCGTCACAGCGTTATAGAGGGCTACGATAATTGTCCCAAGTACAAATGGATTTGCACACGCATCTCGGATTAAACTAAAGAATGTCATCCAACTCGTGACTTCGCTTGCTGATATCCCGTAGTATGCCAAGATTGGCACCCCGAATGCTATCAGGACTTGTATAATAAACTGCGGATTTCTAAATCTAACACGCCAATTAATTTTCACTTGTTTCATCCTCTCTTTTTTTCAATAATTCCTGCTGCAGAATCTCGTTTTCTTTCAGCAACTTCACTTTGTCGATTTTCTCCAATTCTGGATGGCGTTCCAATCTTTTCTCCTTGCCGTCCGGATCCTTATGGAGTTTTTCTAAAGCGTTATATAAAACCGGCGGGATGGGCAGCCCCATCTGCGCGCAATTTTCCAAAACGGAAATGCCTTCGTTGACGATAAAAAAAGATGTCACACCAATGATGATCCAACCATTTGTATTCTGACCGGCAGTCACGGCCATGTACTCGATAGCTCCAGCCATGCCAATCAACAGCAGGACAGCTACCTTCTTAATCACTCCTGCCATGCCAACAGTGCTATTCCATGACTTAGTTAAAAACGACCGCATCAGGCCACTGGCAACGTCCAGAAACATCAAAAAAACGAGGACCACAATGGCCTCGTTAATCGTGTTCAGCATATACATGGCAAAACTGGCGATCAATGCGCCAATGCCTTTAACTCCCGTGACCTGCATACGTGTCACCTACCTCCACTCCTTTCGACAAATCCCCTCTCCCCCTTCAGTTTTCTTTGTAAATAAAAAGAACGCCCAATGTGGGCGTTCCACTTTAATCAAAATTCTATTTTTTATTCAGCCAGCTCTCCATACCCCAATATTTCAAGCTGACGCTTAACTTCTGGCTGAACCTTGGTTGGAACCTGTGCATAGGTCTTGTCACCTTCCATAATCAATGCCACGTAAATAACTGCGATTGGCATAATCCCACCTCCTTTCAATACTTTCAAAAGAAGCCATAATAAAAACGCTTGGAACAGCTTACGCATCAGCATTACCAGCGTTTAGATAGTCCTGTACTTCTTTGCGAATACGTGCAGGCACTTGTTCGATTGTCTTGTCTCCGTCTTTGATCAACTCCGCGTAAATTGGAACAATTGGATTCATTCTGTCTCACCTTCTTTCGACAGGTACACAGCTTCATAAAGGTCCGTTACGACCAACATGACATTCCGGTTTAGCTCCCGTAACTCCAAGTTTTCTTCGAACAAATCCGTAACCGTTAACATGAGAGCCTTGTTCATTTTTTCTAACGCGTCAATTTTTTCCGCATCTGTCTTTCCCTCGAAAACTTTCTCCAATGGACCGTGCGAACCATCAGACAATCTGCGTCTAACTAATATGGTCATTGTGTCAACGCCCCCGTCAGTAATGTGATTGGCTTATCGCCTGTCCAAGACAGTTTCAGGACGATGTTCTCGGCAGGTGTATCGGTCTGAAAAATGAAGAAGTCCTCCGCAATTCTTGGGGCAACCGGTGCTGTTGTATCTAGCGTTAGGGGTACAAACTTTTCCTGCTCCGTCCCGTTTGTCATGCTGATCTCTGCTTGAATTTCCTGCCCCTCATCCCTCTGAACCCACAACAAAACGCCCTGTGCTGATCCGGCTGGAGGTACGATTTTGTACCGTTGCACGGATTGACTCATAGGCGTTAGATTTGCAGTCTTATTCAATTTGATAGTTTTGGAAAACTTGAAATCGTATGTGTCAGTAACTTCGACAACAATTTTATTTTCTCCAACTTGGAGCTTAGATAGCTGAACATCGAAAGAGAACTTGCCTGGCGGACCGTTGTGTATCTCGACGTTCATCCCGTTATTAATTCTGTAACGAACGATGACATCGTTGCCATCAAGATCAAATGATTCCCCTGTGACAGTAAATTTGTCTGGATCGATTAATCCAGAGTTAGATTCGATTGGATCAATAGTCAACGATGGCGGCCGGTTCGGAACAACATAGAATGTTCGCTCCTCAACCTCCGACTTGCCCCGCTGATTATCCTCTGACCAAACCTCGACTTTGTACGGCGTGCTCTCTGAGAGTTTATCCGTGACAGCCGTGTCGTCCTTATAGAGCTTTCCTTCTCTAAACGTAAAGGTCTCTTTAAAAGGGATAGGCGTTCCACTGGATAGCTTTGTTTCTATTCCCCTTGCAACACCACCATTGAGACGCAAATAGACAATGACCACATCGCCGATGTCTTCATCTTTTGCCGACCCCTCAATAACAAAAGCGTCCTTTTCATAGAGGGTTTTGTTGTTTTCTGTAAGCAGAGTAATTGTTGGCGGTACATTGTGTTCAATTACGAACGGCTCCGAATACACCCAGTCAGAATATACGCCGCTAGTATCTCTGGCCCTTACTCTGAATGCAACGGTCTGAATCGCCTTGTCAGTTGTCGGAGTAAAGTTCCGGTTTAATGCAGTTGCATGAGTGCCAACGGCCGCCCAATTTCCACCCGCGTTTCGGTATTCCACTTCATAGGCCGCAATGCCTGCTGCTGCGGATGCTGCGAATGTTAGGGTTACAGGAACGCCTGGTTTCAATTTCGTTCCCGTTACTGGCGATGAGAACCCGCCTGGCGGCGCTATGCTTTGATTGACCCGACTTCCACGAACATACCAGTAACCGTCCGTATGTTCGCCGTCGTTAGGGTAACTACCATCCTGGGCGACTATTCCGGATTGTATTAACGATCCTTTTACTGCTCTTTTCTCTTTCACGTATGCTTCCGATAACGATGCGCTAAATCCTGCTGTATTGTCATTTATGCGCCATGTGTTACTTGTCATTTTGAATAAATACATTCTGTCATCCGAAATAACGTACTTATCGACAAAATTCGAATTTGGGAACATTGTCGAAAATTGATCCACGCCTACAAATCCCAATTCCTCATCAAGTCTGTAAGAATGATAAACCGGCGTGCCAACAACCGCATTCCCACCCGACGTTTTAAAAGCACTCATAGCTAATATGTTTTTCACTATTTTTTGGTGCTTACTCCAATAATACATCGGTTTCGTTACTGTTAATGTCGCACTATCACTCCACGCAGATACAAGGCCCCCGGCATCCTCTGCCCTCACCCGGAATTTTACACTTGTGGCCGTCGCCGGAACTGTGAAATTCGCGCTGTTTGTGGTCGGGTATGAGTGATGTGTCCACGTAGACGAACCGTTTAAGGCATATTCCAACTTGTACCTGGTAAAATTCCCTTCTGCATCCGACGAACCACCCCACGATACACTTCTCACATCACCATGCTCAAGAGTGCCTGTCGGTTGTGTGAATGCGCCTGGCATTGTCGGCGCTGTGTTTTTGATTTCTCTTTCTACTGTTAAAGGCCCCAATTCCGCTGAAATTCTGTATTTGCCAATTATAGGTGTAGGTTCACCCGGAAAGTGTGTGGCCGCATACAAGTTTAGATAAGATGATACGGTAAACCTTGTTAATTCTTTGTACGGGCTTAATTTACTTATCGCAACCGTTGGAACTGTGGCGCTTGGTGAATGCATTCTGTAATTATACAAATTAAAATTAAAATCTACGTCCTTCCAACTAGCTGCTGCTAATTCCGCGAACTTTTCCCATGCCATCCTTACACCACCTCCCCGACTTCGATTGTGTATGTGCTCCAAGCCCCGTTTTCCATCTTCCCTGCTTCAATCTTTGCGGTACTCCGTGCAATCGCGGCACCTTTTACATAATCATTTTCCAACGGTTGCACCGTGATTGTGTTTTGCGTGATTTCAGTAATGAGCTTGTTCTCAAAATTCACCCCATCGAAAATGGAGACCTCGGTGAAAGGCTTGAATCCTTCGGTATGGTCCACGTTAAGAACCGTCGTTCCGGCCGAACGGGGAGCCGTCAAGACCGCCCTGGCCGTCAGGCGCTGAATCTTGTTCGGCTCGCCATCGAACAGGTCCGCAAACGCGCCGGAGTTACCCGGGAACTTGTCGTTGATTTCCTGATTGATCTGCATACGAAGAATTTCATTGGCATGTTGTACCAATATCTCATGAGCACGGAAAAGCCATGTATCCAAATGGTTCATATTCCTTGCATTTAACCGTGTTCCCTCTTGTTCTGCAACGAATTCAGGGCGCCCAGTTACTTTATTGATAATTACATTTCCTTCCTTATCTCGCTTAGGAATGAAATCACCGTTTTCATCGATCTTTAGAATGTGATCCAAAAAGTGAATTAAAGGATATGGATTGCTGTTGTTCACGGTTGCACCTCCTCCGCAATAATCGGGATGTCAAATACATACATAAACCCGTCATTTTCCTTATTGAAATTCACCGGGCCGCTAACCAAAACAATGTTGTCCCGGTCTAGCAGTGAAGCATGAGTAACTGGCCCCTCGTATTGGTCAATATAAAATTTGACGCGGACAACATTACCGAGCAGTTCGGTACCAAACACATCAAAATCTCGCTCTATCCCACCAATTAAAAAACGCCCTCTTCTAACATTGGTTAGAATGGCGTTGTGTAAGATATTCATCAGCCTTCCATGGGCTTTCATTTGATCACCTCTTTAATAAGTTACCGACATGTCACTTGCGACATATGGCACTTCGTATACGTGGCCCCTCAACTTGCCGGATCCCGATAACTTCCCGGACATCCCTTTTTCATCATTGGTAGCGATTGTTAAACCGCAGACAGGATATAAGACTGGATAGACATGAGCACGAGGGATGATTATGATACCAGGAATACGGATGACATAGTTATAGTCCAATGCCAGGTTCATCGGAATCATTTCTTCCATCGTGTCCTTCAATAGCTTCACATCTGCAATCTTCTCGAAAAACTCAAAGCCCAACTCATAGGCATTTGCATCAAGAAAGACTTGATATTTCCCTTCTCCACAAAGCGCATTTAACCGTTGAATCAACGCTCTGAAAGTATAAGGTAAACGATTATTCATCTTTGCTAAAATACGAAAACGCCTCTCGTTGATCGTGTCTGTATTTCTTCGCTGGATCCTCAGTACCTTTTCCCAGCGGCGCAAACCATGCTCAGTCGCATCAAGGACGAAGCGATCTTTAAAGATGCCGAGTAGATGAATTCGTATGCGATTCAATTCTGCACTTTGAGCCTTTGTAATTTCCTGAAACTCTACAAATTCATTAACCGTAGGAGGCAGCATTGGATATAGGTCTATTTCTCGTTGCAAGCTATCCAATGATTTCACCCCTGACCGGAATATAATCGGCTTCCAGAATAAGATTTTCGGGAAGGCCATTGATCAATGTATTCTGCACATCCAGCACGCCTTCCAAGTCCAGAATACGTGATTCAACCTGTATTATCCGAATAACGATTTGCGAAGTGTCTTCCCAATTCTGTTTCAGTTCCAAGAAGTACTCATCTATAAGTTCCTGGATAGGAATCTCAAGATCCGGCCAAGAATAGCCACTCTCAAATGTGATATTGAACATAAAGTTCACTACAGCCTCAGAGACACCAAATATCGATACAACATGACCTATAGGGGCAAGGCCTAATCCTTCTCCTTGGCCTTCAAAGGGGTCAATGGCAGTCTGCAGTTCCTCTAGTAAAGCAGCAGTAGGTGGTTTGTATTGCGAATCCATAACAACCAATTTCACCGTACTTCCACCTTGCCAAGCTCGGTATATTTTAACACCTCCAACCCCCTGCAGGCTGTGGACCTTCTCTTTGTAGTCTTTCCTGTTGCCCCCAAACGCCTGGGAATCGAAACTATCCAAGTACTTCTTGCGGAGCGCTTCAGTTTCTTCTTCATCCTCACCTGGAATTAATAGTTCCGTAAGCTCTGCCCTTGTCAGCCCGTCGATATATTCCATCGGAATTAACGTACCAAATCCAATATTTCCTCGGAAGCCCGGCGTCTCACATTTCAATTTGAATATCCCGAAGCTGATTCGTTCAATAACGGTATAGTTAAGATCATCCAAATTGAAGCGCGAACCGAGTGGAACATCGATGTTGAATTCGCCTTTTAAAATAGCGTGTGTGGCCGGATCAGGTGTGATTCCCCTTTCCCTACTCAATTTCATTAGGAATTCACGCGATGCTGTATCTCCGAACATCTCAATGATCATGCTGTCCATTGCGATATAGAGCTCTTTGGCTTGAATGGAAGAAGGGGCAAGGGCATCGTAAATAATGGATCCTTCACGTTTATCTACATCTGTTTTTACACGGCTTAATGACTCTTCTAGCAATTGATCTTGCGTAATGTGTTCAAACATTAAACCGCCACCTCCGTTTCCGCCTCAACCTCGCCAAAGATCGTGTGGGCCGTAAATCTAACATGTACTTTATTCTTGATATGAGAAAATAAAAAAGCATCCACACTAAGGATTCTGTCATCCTGTGTCAATGCTTCCGTGATTAATCTTTTCAATTCACTATAGACATATGGTATCGGTTGACCGAACAATTTGCCGATTTCTGCGCCATAATTCCAGGAGTAAATGAGATTATCATAACGTTCTGTGCCTAGCGCTTTGTATATTGCTTGTTCGATTGCTTCCCTGCCATCTGTAAAACCTGTTACTCGGTTGCGGATCAAATCCAATTTATACGTCTTCGTGGGTTCGACTTCTTCCTCGAAATCCGCTGCCAATTCAAGGAGACCTTTATTTTCTCGCGGTATCACATCCATCACTCCTTATCAAACACGACATACTGCTGGCCGCCTTGGACACGCAATAACTTCACGATATCCCCCACAACTAACCCATTATGAATAAGAAAAGTTTTACGGCCTTTGTATTGATGATAGTGAGTGGCATATGCTGCTTCCCCGCTACCGCCGCTTGTTTCTTCAGTTACATGATCAACCGTCATTTCAACCTCGTGATCTCGAACAGCACGCGTAAGAATCAGTTGTTCCTCTTCAAGAGGCAATCGCTGTTCCACCAATATTTTTAAGGGCGCCACGCTGATCACTTCACCAAACAAAACCTGAACAGGATCCATTGCTAGAGCTGTATCGGCACTCGACTTTTTCAGCGACTTTAAAATGTCATGCATATCACGCAACAAACTCACCGCCAATCAATTTCAAGTCCATATAGTGGTCTCTCTCGTCGAATGTATGTTTCACATTATCGACGACCATATAGTTAGCGACAGTCATATCACCGATATAAAGACCAACGCCAAGGCTGCTGCCAGCGCGGACCCGGGGATCTCCAAATGCGCGTTTGACAATAAGATTTCTTGATTTTTGATTGTACAAGGCTAGTAAACCATCAGCTTTCGCTTTTCCATTCACATTCTCCTGGATTGTTTCAAAATACTGCAGGACGCCCCATTCATTCATGTGTTTGCTGTCTTGGGCAATGTAAATTTCTCGCTTGCCTTTTTTCTTGTTTTCATAAGATAGCTTGATTTTGTTGTACGTATTAGAGTCGATGGAAGAGGTATAATCAAAGCTTTCTCCCGTTTCTTCGTCAATAAGCAAGTCCAACTTCATGGATTCTATATTCCGCAACGCCACTGCACCGAAATCATCATACAAAACATACAATTTACGAGTATTTTGCAGTGTGATATCCAAGGCGTTCTGTACCATATCAAAAAGCGTTTTATTGTCCTCAACTCGAGATGGTATTTTAAAGCCGGTGTTTTCAATCCCGCCTGCCTTCATTCTGAAATCGGCAATCAACATCTGCAAAAACTGGCTGGCTGTTTTGTTTTTATAAACATAGGTGTCCTTGTTTTTGAAGTAACGCAGCTGGTCGTAACAAGTAACAGTAATCTTTTCATTACTCGATCGCTTTTTGGTGAATACAAAGCCGTAGAAAATCTTCGATCCATCGTATATGAATCGGACCGGATTACCTTCTTGAAAATCGAGAGCCTCATCTTTGAGAACGGTGAATGTTAACTTCCCAGGTACGCCTTTCCGGGTCGTTTCCCATACAATGCCTTCCTCGACAGCAGGCTCCGTTATTTTTGAGCCATTTTGGATAATCAATTGCGCTTTACCCAAACCGGATCACCTGCCCCGGTTTAATAGCTGCAGGATTCTTGATCCCATTCAGTTTTGCGATTTCCTGATATTTCGATCCATCACCTAGTTCCTTTTGGCAAATCGCCCACAAGGAATCATTCGGCTTCACAGTATACGATTTAGCAGGCTTTTTACTGCTCGGCCTATCTTTGGTTGTCTTAACCTTTTGGGCAGACTGAGAGCCAGCAGCCTTGTTCTTAACAACCATTTTCTTTGTGCCATAATCCCGGTACTGTTTCAGGTTTATTGCTACTTCAATATCGAACCCATTTTCAGCATCCTCTTTAATTACGTAATCCTCCAAGGTTACTTTCAAGTTCGTATCAAATAGCAGGTCACCATTCGGCTTAGCCCGAGTCACGATAAATTGGAAGGGCTCTTTACTGATCTTGAGTTTCTCAAATTTCTCCAGGAAGTGTGTAGCAGGCTGGAAGCCATCCGGATAGACAGCAAAAGGGTATTTGGAATTCGGCAGTAAAACGTCAAAAGACAGCTCGGTAAGTCCGGCCGTTTTTAACAAATTGACTTCGCCCTCATTTATGAGCGTGATTGTCTTATTTTTATTTTGTATCTTAGTATCCAACTTAGGAGGCGCAACAGGTAGCTGCAATCCATCCATGAAAAATCCATACATCCATTACGCCCCCTCTGCTGCGACATCGATTGCTTCTTCCAATTTCTCAGCGAACTGATCGATGATTCCATCCAAATCGAGATCGGAATTAATCGTATTTTCGCTTTTGAAATCCACCTTAATCTCTGCGGTGGTAAATCGATTAATAGCGCCACGTTCTGCCATGTCACGGAGATATTTCAGGTCCTCCTCTGAAGCTTCCATCGACTTTGCCATTTTTGCAGTATTGCCCGCTGTCTTCTTGCCATCATCGCCAAGAGGGCCGAGTGGACCGAGTGCGTCTTGGAGGCCATTCATGATATCTTCGTAAGGATTCTTAACTTTGGGCATATCAGCACGCGGATCGTTATCGAATAAGTTAGCTCCCCAGTTATAACCGGTATTCCATGCCTCACTCAGAGATTTGGTTTCCATTTTAGGCGCTTCCCAATATCCCTCTGGAGCCTCACCAGCCCAGTCATTAACCCTTTTCTTTATTCCGCTAAATTTTGTGGCGATGGATGTAGCGGGAGCCATTTTACTCATGTTTCCGATATCAATTCCCGGAATCATATTCAAAGCATCTATTACCCAATTGATTGCTGTGATTGCCATGTTAGCCCCTGAAATAAACGCGTTCGCCAGATTGGTGGCTGCAGAATCGAAAGAACCAATCATACTCATTTCCATGTCAATAGCGTTATTCACAAGATTAGCGAACAGCCGTTTGACAGTATAAGTCGGGTGAATCCAAACATTCGCCCAAAATTCAGCAATAGCCGCAAAAATATTCCACAGAAATGCAATTACATTGTAAATCCCTGCGCCGAGAGCCATAAAGGCACCAGCTACTATGCCTGTAGCACTGTAAGAAGTTCCCGCAAAATAATTTACTGCGGCAACTGCCAGGTAGAGCACTCCGATTAATATAAATATAGCCATAATAACAATAAATACGGGGTTGGCTGCTAACGCTGCATTTAATCCCCACGCCGCTGCAACCATTGACCACGTGGCGCCTGTTCCAGCACCCATCGCTGCTGCATATATAAGCGTCGCCGTTGTATTTAATGCTTTCCAAGTAAAAGCTGCTATTTCTGCTAGTTTCACGGCGCCTAATGCCGCTGCATATCCCAACATGACAGTAGTTACAAAACCTATTGCGGGACCTATTAATGACCATTTGTCATACATAAAACCCGCCACTGACGCAATAACGTCGAATGTCGCTAAAGTTATTTGAGACAATGTATACAAAGAACTGACAATGCCATCAATCATACTTTGAAACTTTTCGTTGTTCGCGATTTCATTCATGCTTTGTAATACAGGCTGGAATGCCCAGATTGCCTCATTTTTAAAAGTGGTCCATATCTGTGAAAATGTATACGGCATGGATTCAAAGTTTTTGTTAATCTCCTTAGTGGCCGTTAACATCGCATTCTTCACGATTTGAGCAGTGATTTCACCATCAGAAGCCATCTCACGTATTTGGCCAATCGGCACTTCTAAATAATCTGCAATGGTTTGAATCACGTTTGGAGCAGATTCAAATACTGCGTTCAACTCTTCACCCCGTAGTACTCCAGAACCGAGCGCTTGAGTTAATTGGAGACTTGCTGATGCCATCTCTTCCGTCGATGCCCCAGCAATGATAAACTGCTTATTTAGATTTTCCGCGAAAAGTATCGCTTCTTTGTTATTAGCAAACGCATCTTTAGCACGCAAACCAAGTTTAGCAACGATGTCTGCTGTATCTAGATACGACGCCCTCGACCTTTGAGCCGAATCAAAGATCATGTTTTGCAACTCTTGTGTTGTCTGCAACCCGTCATTCATCATATTTAGACGTGCTGTCGTATTAGTCATTTCATCAGACAGCGAAATGACATTTCCAGCTGTATGAATCCCTAAATAAGCTGCTGCTACACCTGCGATTTTTTGAAGCAAACCATCCGCTGCGGAAGAACCATTTCTGATGTCATTATTAAATTGCTTCTGAGCCACATCAGCTTGCTTTATTTCGTGTTCAATGTCGTTAAACGCCGTTTCGGCTTTTGCTAATTCTTCTCGAGCGTGTTGAATACTGGCAGTGTCAACTGCATTGCTTGAAGCACTCTGTAACGCTTCAAAACTATTCAAAACCACATTCATCGCTGTGTTCATAGATTGAAACGCTCGAGACATATGATCTTGAATTTGAATAGCCGTTCTGATTGTTGCCACCTTCTCACCTCCCTCCAGAGGAAATACAAAAAAGCCGCTCATTGGGCGGCTTTTTTATCACTGTTTAGTTAATGTTAATAACTCCTGTTTTGGATCCCCATGACCCTGTTTGCACTTTTAAATCAAGCCCTGACAAACCAGCAGGAACTTCAAATAGTACATTTCCCGTTTTGGCTAGTCCAGGATTGATGCCATCAAATAAAAAGAACTTTTCGTCAGCAGTTATAATTGTAGAGGGAGTATATTCAACGCCACTATCCGAAATCAATTTGAAGAAACTTGAATCTGTATTGATCGATTCGTTCCCATCATTACGTACAGTTACATTGACAATTAAATATACAGCACCATCGGCACTTGGTTCATATTTAAACATGCCATTACCTGCTGTTACTATATTTGTTTCCTCGATAGAATTAACCTTAAACACTACCTTACCTACTGATAATTCATCACCAATACCTTTTTTCTTTTCTTGTTCAATTGCGGGGGCATTCTCCTTTTGCGCACCTGCCACTGAAGTTGGTTTTCCTTCGGCATCGATATTTTTATTATTTTTATCGCCAAATAAAGCGCCGATAATCATTAATAATACGAAAAGCGCAATTAAACCTCCGCAACCAAATTTAAAAAACTTTTTCACTTGTTCCCCTCCCTTATTAATACCAATAGCATATAACAAGAGGGAAAATGTTACCATTACTTTTTTCTTCGTCTGCTATTCCGCTTTGCCTCTTTCTCTGCCTTCTTCTCAGCATCCATCTTAATCTGCACAGCAGCAATGACAAAGGCTTTTTCATACTTAGGCAGTTCATCGAACTCATGCGGCCACTTTTTCAATTTATGGAGGCAATAATAAGCCACGTTCGACTCAAAATCGCCTCCATTGATCAGTTTTTTGCTTCTTCTACGGCCTCATCCATTCCCACATCGAATCCGTTAACCGTTTGGACCAGCTTCAGATATTCCGCATATTCTCCCGGCAGCAACATCTTCTTTAGCAGCGCCTCTGCACCCATTACACCATAGCTCTCCTGCAACCCTTGATCGTGTAGATTAGGGAAGATAGTACATTTTACCGCCAAGGAAGCTAAATATCCTTCGTAATCAGTCACAGGCTGAAAAACATTTTTCTTTCCCGGTACCGGCAAGCGTTTAGTGTGGCTTTTCCGTAAGGCTTCATCCTCGTCGGAACCAACGGCCCCCACTTCCCATTTGATTGGATTTTTATCCTCATCAATGAACCGTTTAGATACAACATGTTTCTCAGTTTCAACCTTTACTGCGTTCTGTGCCAAAAATGCTGTTAAGTTACTCATATAATTTCATCCTTTCAAATTTAAGTATTAAGAAAAGCCCGCGTAAGCAGGCTCTAATTAGGATTGCATTGTATTTAGGATGGAGAATTTTTCTGGGAACTCAAATCGCTCAAACGTAAAGTCAAAAGAATCCTCCAGATATTCAGCATCCGCGTCAATCAACGCTACAATTCCGCCATCCATATTGCAATCTTTTAAAATCGTTGTTTGACGGCCGACAGTCGAAGAAGCATCTTCGTTTGTCACCTGGATATCGAAGTAGATATCCTCTCCTGTCTCCTGATAGCGATAGAGCAATTCTCTGAAAATGGAAGTGTTGTAATGAAATGTAGCCGAACCCGTTCCTTCACCGCCAGCGGATTTGTTCCCCTTGCTGACTCGACCCATGATAGGGACTTTAGTTTTTGTTTTGTCATAGTTTGCTTCTAAATTAATCACGTTCGCGAACTTATAGCGATTGCCCTCGATGGTTACGAAGGCTTCTCCCTGTGCCCCATGAATCGAATCTTTGGCGTGCATGGTTTCATTCATGAATATCCCTCCTTTATGCTACAGTTGTTGTAATGTAAAGCTGTGACATTGCCACAGTCGGCTCGATCACTTCATTCACTACAACCGATTTTTTTGTTTTTCCTTGATCAACAACAACTTGCTCCGGATCAAAGTTCTGAATGGCACGGAGGCCTTGTAACTCCCGCCGGTGAGCGACAATATCCCCCCATAAAGAAACACGGCCGCTCTTGTCATTTGGAACCTGACCCAAGTACCGTGTGTTAAAGAGACTTGCCGTATCAATTGCAATTTGGTCCAGCACTCGTATTACCTGGTTCATGCTAAAATCTTCGTTCTTGTCGACAGTAAAGGACGTGAACGTATTTACATCTTCGAGCACCCGGATCTCTTCACCTACTCGATGGAATACATACTTTCCAGCCTTTAATAGAGCAGCAAGCTGTTGTTGAGTTTTTGTTTCACTCATGTCAATTGTGAATTCGCCGCCATAAACTTTATTAGTGTTCGATTTATTAACCGCAACACCCGCTTGGGCACCAACGGCCCAATAAACTGCACCGAACGTCTCTTCTCCATCTCCAGTTGTATCATTTTGAATATCAATGATGCCTTCGTGATCAGCTGGACCAATTTTATGGCCAACCAACTGGAATTTTGCCCCTACACTATCGCGCAGACGCTTAGTATATTCAACGAACAACGATTTAATAGTCGGTTCAGCAGATAAGCAGCCGAGCGTGTTAAAACCATATGCTTCAAGTGAATCCAAAGCATTCTGGTATGCAGTACCGGTCAATGGTCCTCCATTGGTGCCGCCTGTAAAGGTGAGCCCGGCAGTTTCATCCAATGACGCTTCATCGTTCCATATGACAAAATCCGAATCAATTAACTCAGCAGCTGTAGTGATCGCCAATTGCTCGTCCACTACTGTAGTCCCCAGATATGTTTGCACATCAAATGTAGCAGGCTCGTCTACGTTCGCTGATACGATGATTGTTAGATCGTTGCCGCGTATACCCTTGCATCTCGCCTTTCCAAGAGCATTAGACGCTGCCACAGCGCCTTCCTCTAATCGATAAAAGAAAACAGTGTGGGCGTTTTTAAATACATCTCGAATCCCTTTAAGCTTTTCGTGTGTGTAATCGTAACCGAAGATTTTCAACGAATCTTTTTGCAAATCCTCCGCCGTTACTGCGAATACGTCACCATCAGCACCCCAATCCAGCACAATCGGCAAGCCGACATACCCGCGATCGCTAAGGTTAACGAACGCACGTGCAGCACTTATAAAGTTGTGATAAGTACCTGGGAGCACTTTGTTTTGTGATAAAAATGTTCCTCCACCGAGCGCCAAGTCAATTACCTCCTTCGAATTGCTTTAGAATCTCATCCACTTCAGCGAATGAGTAAGTTTTTTCGTCGTCAAGTAACGCATTCAAAGCATCGCGACGATGAATATATTTTTGGCTTTTCACAAGTTGTGCTTTTGTGAACGTTGGCACCTTTGCATCGATTGCCTTCTTAACCTTTTTTCCTGTCACTTTCGATTTCTCCTGAATTGATTTATTCTTCGCCAACTGCAGCCACCTCGTTTCCGTTTGTATAATGCCTGAGCGAACTCATGAGCACTTTTGCCTCTACTTCTTGCAAGAAGAAATCAAAGCGCATGAAGTTATGACCATTCCCATCTACAACCTCGCTATTGGCTCCCCTGGCCAACATCTGATCGCCATTCAACAACTTCACTACCTTTAGGGCTTGCTGTATCTTCAACGTCATGGTGGCACTCTCAGAAGCTCCCTGAGAAGGGAAGTATTGAACATTAAACAAGGGAGTAACCTTCCATCTGTCGCCGATCTGACGAATGTGCTCCAAGCTCAAAAACTGAATGAAAAAAGCAGGGGTACCAAACCCCTGCGGCACTTCATCAATATAGGTCGTATAACGGTCACCAAACGATTGATTCAGCTTGATTGATATAGCAATGATAATATCGTTAATTTCCATCGAATATCTCCCCCAAGAACTTCATAAGCTTTCGTTCAAGAATCTGAGGCGATTGCCTTTCGAGTTCTTGCTCGGAAATAGTCAACATGAAGCGACCCTTTACCCAACCTTTGTGATTGCGCGTGCGGTGGCCATATTCGACGTATGAGGCATAGCTGACAGGGTTCACGATCTCTACTTCATACACTGACCCGGATTTCTTAATTGAAAGGGATTCAGCATAACTCTTGGCACCTGTACCGCCATTAAATACAGCCGACAATTCAGCCTCACGCTCAGTATCAGCTGTCCACCCCCGCCGTAAAGTGCCGCCGACTTTTCCCTCGTCTTCATATACGCCTACCGGTGTTCGCTTGATCACCTTTGCAAGTAATCGGGCAGCAAGTTCTTTCGCACACGCCTCGCAAAACTTCTCAAACCCTGCCCGTTCAAGCTTCTCCATCCGCTTGGCTAAGCGTTGCAGCTGTCGATAGTCAACGCTTCCCCACCGAGCCATTATGCCCACCTCTCAAATAATTCGAGCTGGATCTCCTGGTGAGAACTATAAACAGCCGGCTCACCACTTCGACTATATTCAGCCGTGCGGCCGCGTTGGGTAACAATGATTTTCGAGCCTGCATTTATAACCAATTCCGGTGCAATGAATAGCTTCGTAGACTGCGCTACGATTCCGACTGTATCTGTTTGGTTTGTAGAAGCAATTCGCTCGAAGGAGAGCTTGCAAGGCTGATTTTCCAACACAGTGACTTCTTTCTGGGTTGTAACGTGAGTGATCGGATCCTTCACAGAACGACGCTCTATAACGGTACACACGCCAACATAGAGAGATTCAACAGCCTTGCGCTGAAGTGTTTGGTTCACCTTACCACCTCAATCTCCGATAGCGATTCAGTTGTTTGGCGTAGTCAAACAGAAGTTGCTCTGTGGCTTGCTCACGCGCTTCCGCCTTAACAGAACCATATTGGACAGTTGTATCGCCTTCCTTGATAGATTTCACTGCCTGTTGTTCGTCGGGATTCGATTTTCGTTCCTCGCCTTTGATTAGATCGATCACCATATTGGCATGAACAAATTTCAACCCAGCCGGGACGCTTTGTTGATTGGTATAGGAGGTTATCAGTTGACCGACCTCTGCCACGATTAATGCCAAGTCCGTATCATCATCAGGTCGTTTGTCCGGCGGGAGCTTTGCTTTGATAATGTCGAATACATCCATGATGAACCCCCTTATTCTTCCACTGGGTTATCTGGAGCTTCAGAATCTTGCTTTCTAATGGCAGCCAAAATTTCATCTCTTTTTTTGGCTTCTGCCAGGTCAATGCCATGTTCAGCAGCATAATCTTTAAGTTCAGGGATCGTCATTTCATCAAGTGATTTTGTGACTTTTTCAATCGTACCTATTACTTCTACAAGTGAATCATCAACGTGTTCTGCTTTCATGGAAAATTCCTCGCCCGGCTGATAGGTCGTGCCATCATACCGGACGGGAATAGACTTCACTTTTACTTTTAGCAAAGTGTCCATCCTCCTTATGCAATTGGTTGAGCTTGGAATACTTCATCAGCAGCAGGGAATGAAGGTAGCGCCGTAGCGACTGCCTTAGTCCAAGTAGAAACCGGATCAAGGCTCTCTTCATAAACCATGGCCAGTACATTCCCGATCGTGCTTTGGTCAACGGCTGGATCACGTACTAAACGATTCTCTTCAGGCGTTGGACCGTAAAGTGTCTCGCCGAGAGTACCGTCTCCGAACATGACAAATTTGTTTTGCGGGAAGTAACGGTGCTGCGTGTATTTGCCGTTCTTTCCCTGCTTTCGGTACTTGGCATCATACGCCGCAATCTGCGGAAGATCATGTTGCACCATAAAAGCGTTCAGATCGGCACGAGTTGCTACCCGCATGGAGTCACGCCCATACAAAGCGCCAATCACTTTCGGATGGCGTAGCAAAGCGGAAAGTACCGCATTGGAAGTCAATGCACGGGTTGGTGCTGTTCCTAACTGATCAGCCCAACGGAGCATATCTTCAATCGGATCTGAATCCGCGTTCGTCCACAAACCTGTTCCGGATAGAGCTTCCTTGTTCTCAGTTGGTACTTGGTAATCTACAACCATATCAAGATGGTTCTCATCCAGTGTGACGGTTCCGTTCGCGAGAACTTCCATCCGCATCGCTTCGACGCGCGCTTTTACACCAGCAACCAGAACGTCAATATCATTGAATACGTTCTTCATCAAATAATCTTGCTCAGCCTGGTTGCGCGGGCTCTCGATTGCGATGATGTCTTTTTCCTTTAGCTGCATCTTACGTTTGATAAGTGCAAGTTCCAGTGCCATCTTGCTCGCTTCACGACTGCCGATTTCAGCTTCCGTGTCGAAGGCGTGGACACTTGCAATGACAGGCAGAGAACTTCCACCTTTTATCATGTCGAACTCCAGCGACTGCTTCTTTACTTCAGGGAATAGCTGCTCACCTAAAAGGGCCGGGTATTCCCGGTTTTGCAGATAATTCAGTACTTCCTTCTGGGAAAACAATTCTAAAATGCTTGGCATATTTCATTCGCTCCAATCGTTGTTTAATTATCGAAATTTGATTTCAGTTAAGGCTGCTTTGGCTTCTTCGGACAGAGCGATAGGCAGACGCTCCGCAATAATCCACGCTTCACGGATAACCGAACCAGGTTGCGGTCCTTCGGTTACATCAACGTCTGTGTATACGATGCCTTTTGCTGTTTCATCATTGGCAGGCCATACTGTCCCCGCCTTAACAATCTTGCGGCCGTTTGAATCGACAGCAACTCCCGAATCACTAATCTGTTCAGTGAAGGCTACAACTTTTGCGCTTGCTAAAAAGTTAATGTCTTCTGCTTTTCCGTAGTTTTTAACGTACATGGAAATTCTCCTTTCTTAACTCCAAATTGATTTTTCAACAGGTTTGCTCTTCTCATTCGCGTTCTTTGCAAAATTGGCGCCAGTGCTCGCCGGTGGTGTGCCTCCCGGATCGCCTTCAGCAGGCCTGGCCCCTTTGAAAGCAGGCGGCTGATTCCCTGAATCCTGGACAAACAAAAAAGACTTTGATTCCTGCAGTGTTTTAATCTGCTCATCAAGTCCTTTCGCAACGTTCCCGTCTTTATCCAGTTCGATTGTCTTGCCGTCAATGAGAGTGGCAACAAGATCTGGGTCATGCACTTTGCCAGCAAGGGCAAGTTTCACTGCGCTGGAAAGTTGGGTTTCTTTCAGCTTGGTTTCATATTCCGTCTTTGCCGTTTCATTGGCTGCCTGGAGCTCATCAATTTTTGCCTGCAGTCCTTTGGCATCGACTTTCTTCAATTCCTCCAGCTGCTTGTCCCGGTCTTTGATCTGATCGCTCAAATCTTTGACTTCCTGGATCTTCTCATCCAAACGGCTTTTGGGAATCATCTGTCCGAAACCGGCCACAACTTTATCAGCTTGCTCTTCAGTCAGCCCAAGAGCGATTAATTGTTCTTTGTTCAATTCATTTTCCTCCTAATTCGTTTTTTACGTGTAACGACACGTTAGGTATTTGCTTTGTTCTTTAACGTCTGCAAATGCTAAAAAGACGAAAGATCACTGACGTGGAGATACTGAATTCAAAGCTTCCTCAAGGTGTTTGTTGATCTGTTTTACCACTCTGTCTACGTCAACATCAACATTAGACTGAGAGTTAATATGGTTGGCAGTGCGGGACCGTCTTGAAGCTTTTCTTTGTTCGTGTAAAGGTGCCAGCAGAATATTCCTTATCTTCTCGTCCCGTAACATGTATTCCGCATCCTTAACAGGGAAGCCGTATGTTCGGATAACATAGAGGAGTTCGGTTGAATCAACCTGTTCCTCATATTCTTTTTCAAATTCTTCAGCTGAACAGGTGGTAACCTTTCCGTTGTCCGAAACTACAAGATAATCTCCCGGAGTGATATTCAAATCGCCTTCGATAGGTTCAACAAAACGGCTGCCCTCACAAGACGGACTGATGTACAGGCTGCTTGTACTTGTTAGGAGAAAGTCTCTCACATCAGCCATTGGCTGTCCTATATAGGTTTTCAAAGCCCACACTGTCTGAAGCTTTCTTTGATACTTCTTGCGCATGGTTCTCATCCTCCCTCTTTTTATTGCTGCATGACCGGGCAGCCCCCGGAGATGGCTGGATCACCTTACCTTTCTCGAATTTGACATACGAAACAGCAATGGACCTCACCACCTCTAAGCAACATACTTTACATGCCATTCTTCATAGGCCATATTGGACGGCACATAATATATCTCGCCATCCTTACCACGAGCAATCCGTTCACCATAGTTGTCATCAAAGTAAGGCACTGTAACGGACCGGCACCACACGTGAAATGGCGGGGCTGTCACGCCTGTTGAGTAGTCGGACATCAAAAAGACCTTCCCATCAAGTTCCTGACAAATAGAACTTGTTTTGTGGTCTAGCGTCGCTACAATTTCATAACGCTCGACATCTAAATCACTGAATGCACTCTTTTGGGCAGCAGACGCAAAAAAAGCCGATTCGGTCATGATTAACCGTCCAGCTTGATGCTTGCTTACGTTGAAACGTTTCGCGATAGTCGCAATAGCCTTGTCCGGAGCATCACCGCGTATGAGCGCTTGCGTCAACTCAGTATGAAGCGTATTTACTAAAGAATCTTTCGCCTTCCAAATCCGGGAGCTGAAATTGGCTCCATCAGCTGCCCAAGGTTTCGCTATCACTTGCTCCAACTGCTTTGCATTGATTGCCTGTAAGCTATAGCCTACGTTGAAGCCCTTTTGAATCTCATAGGCGGTGTGATAATAGGAGTCTTGATACACGTCTTTCATCAGGCTTTCTATGCCATCCAGCTGCTGTCCATACAGCTCTTCAACCTTCTGCTGCATTTGAAGTTTGATTGATTCAAGGCGAGAGATATGAACACGGGCAGATGCATTTTCAAGCTGTTTCATCCATTTGCCATCAAGTGCATTCTTTTGCCCATATTCGATGTATTTCCGAACATCCCAATGGAACTCGGCTAACTCGTCGCCCCTTAACCATTGTTTAGCCTCAGCCAATGAAATCTCATTGTTGTCAGCGAAACGCATATACCATTTGTAAATATCCTTCTCCAGCTCATCCTTGATCAAATTATAAAGTTCCTCAATTTCTTCCGTGAACTCTTGGCTTTCTGCTAACTGTGCTTCTAACAGCTGCTCAAATCGCTTACGCCAATACTCCCTACTTTGAGTCATTTACTTCACCGCGTTTCGGAAAGGAGTTGCGATAATCATCAAGTTCCTTCTGCTGATGCTCCTCTTGATTCTTGATCCGATCCTCGACTTCCTCCGTATACCATGGATGATTTTCACGGATTGTCCGGTCATCCAGGATTCCCACGGACTTGCTGCAATTCTCAATTGCTTCCGTCTCGGCAATAATGATATCCCGGTTGAAGATGACCGTCACTGTCTCTTCGGTGAAATCTCCTTTCCCGGTCATGAGCAGATAGTGATTGATGAACCAAAGCATGTGCTCAATACTCGACTGGAACTCTGCCTCGAGCGTGTTGCAGTCCATGTCCAAGTCGGAATATCGGAAGCGTAAGGCGACACCAGAAGCATCCCTCAGATTGACATCTCTGGTATCCACGCCTCGGCCGAACTCATAGATGGAATTGCGGGTACGGTCAATCTCTTTCTCTACCGAATCGGTTTGAATGTCCGACTGCAGCTTGTCGACATCTCCATCAGCATCAAGTTTGACGGCCATATATTCATTCAGGTCCCGGAGAAATTCGGCCAGGTTTTCGCCGCCATAGTTTATCAGTTTATAAATGAATTTCGGCAAATCCGCAAGCTGATCGGCATTGGTTGATGCCTGCAAATTGTAGTTATCGACCAGCGCCTTGATACTTTCCACGAGGGGCTGTTCTTCCTCGTTATATTTAAAGTGGATCAGCGGAATCTTCTCCCATAGATAGGGCCGATCATTGATAGTGAAGTGGTAATTCCGTTCAATGCCAGCAGGGACGTCTGGAATCAACTTGGCCCCTTCCACCACGTAATATCGGATGCCGCCGCCGTGATAATACTCCACTTTCTGGAGCGTCTCCTTTTTGCGGTTCATGTAGATCGTCTGATTATAAACGCGCAGGAAGGAGGTAACTTCCATATGCTCGTTATCACCCCAAAAGGGGATAATTTGCTCGGAAGGAAACTTCGCAAACGACAGCTCGCCCGTCTCATTGATGTAGGGATACAGATAAGCAATTCCTTTATTGATTGCCTCCTTCCCGATGTTCTTGAGTTTCTTTAACAGCCCACGATCGAATGTTTCTTTGAGAACTTCCGCATATTGCTTGTTCTCGGTGCTGATCGTCGGCTCTTTCGACAGGAGGTACCCCACTTTCTGATCTACCAGCTTCTTAGTAAATCCATGGGATAATTTCTGATTGGATTTCCAACTGATTTTTTGGATCTTCTCCTCTATGGCGGTCTTGTTGCGATAATATTGTTCGCCCAGCAGCATGTTCTTTCTGGCTTCGCTGTCCTCCCATTCCTGTATCTCCATGAGAAGCATTTCCTCATCAGTTATCACGTCGTTGACCATATCCTTGATCACCTTCTCCATTCTTTCGTGCCAACGCGGACGATAAAGATCTTCAATCAGCATATTTCTCACCTCACTTTAAGATGGACACGGACGGTCGCTTCATATCCCGTTCAAATGCGTAACGGGTGGCGTCAATCGTATGGTTGTTTTTATCTTCAAGTCGCGGCAGCGGATTTCCGTCTCGGTCCGTCTGGTAATCAATGTTCTCAAATTCTCGTGCGATGTTAGGCGTTCGCAACGGGTCAATGCAGATGAAGTCCAGATCATCAAGCCACTGCTCGCCGTATTCAACTGAGTCAGGCCCTTTCTTAGCTGGATAGATTCGGCGGATCCCGTGCTCTTTCTTCAGCTCATCAATGGACTTCGGCTCCGCGTTTTCTGCACATAGCTCAATCGATTCATATCCCTTTGAGAATATCCACTTTGCCAGATTGCGGTTACTGACCTTTTGGTCATAAAGCTCATCGATGGCATAGATGCCGTTTCGTTTTTTGTCATAATGCCAGCGAACAAAAGCAAGAGGATCTGGGCCGTAACCAAAGTCAACACCTTGCCGAATATTGTCAAAGCGACTGACCATTTCATCCGTAATGCTGCCGGCTTCCACCTGCAAGTTATCGAACGGAACGACACCGGAGCCAATTGCCTTCCCTTCATACTCCCATTCATACCGTTTTGGATTGCGCTCCCGGGTCGCCTCAGCTTCTTCGATGAACTGTTTCGAGATGTATGGGTTATCCAAATACGTTGAATGATGCACAAATGTATTGGCTGGCTGAAAGGACGTCTCGTACTTCTTGTTGACCCATGATTGTTTCCTTTTTGGTGGGTTATAACTGAAAAAGAACTTATAAAAAAGACCATCCGGCAGCTCCCCGCGCAATAGGGAGTTGGTGATGGTCGTCACTTCTTCTTCAGTTTTAAACTCAGCCAATTCCTCAATCCATGCGAAAGCAAAGGGATAGTTTGCTGATTTTAAGGACTTGATTCGCTCTGGCTCCTGGGCACCTCTGAACACCATGTAATTGCCCTGGGGAATATAAGTGATTCTCATTGGCGACTTGTTCACTTTGAACAGGTGCGATACGCCTTGCTCTGATATGGCCCATTTCATCTGCTCGAAGATGGACAATTCAATCGTGTTATCAACCTTCCTGATGCCGACCCCGTTTAGAGGATAGCGCATGAGCAGCTGAACGATGATATGGGCGATGTCAGACGATTTCCCGGAACCACGTCCGCCTTTACAGACAACGTTCAGGATTTCTTTTGCAACAGCTGCCCGCCAAACCGGATGAAAAGCTTTCGGTAGAAACTCAGATAGTTTACGTTTCATCCCCATCACCTATGTCATCGATGAAAGTTACCACACCCTCGACTTCCACCTGTTGCTTATCCGTCCACATGGTATAGCGCTTGCCAAGAAGTTCGGCTGCTTTGATACGCTCTGCAACTGATGGCTTCATATCCGTTTTCATGTATTGTTCGCCCATTCCCATGCCTACTAATGCAGCGCCCTGGGCCTCTCCTCTTAACACCGCTGTTAAAGTTTCTAGGATCTCTTGCTGATCAGCAACACGTTCAGACTTTAGTTCTTCCATTCGGTCTGCTATA